>JALWRB010000322.1 GCA_027077875.1 Candidatus Heimdallarchaeota archaeon | reverse complement strand
GATCACCCGCAGTACGTGCAGAGGACGATGGTAGCTTATAACCTCGCGAATGCAGACGCTGTAATTTACGGATCTCTCCTTCACTTGCTACCATTCGTCAGCAAAGCGGAAGCCCTCTCGTACATCGAGAAACTCATGGATGCGTTCGTTACCCTTGAGAGAATAAGTAGGGAAGCATGGGACACTGAGAAATTTCTTGAGGCAAAGGTCTCAATTGCGAATCTCAATGAAAGGGTCCAAGGAGCAGTTGTACTTACTCTTGCACCGTCCACCATTGCCATCTCCCTTTACAACATCTTCAACAAATTCAGCAAGGGGATACCAGAGTATCTGTACAGAGAAGAAATTCTGAAAGGTGGTAGTCCAAGGGAAATCGTGGATACAGCCCTCAGATTCTTCGACCACTCATTCAATATGATGCAGGACATAATCCAACATACAAAGAACTCTAGCAGGTATGCGAATTTTGATGTGATGACTGCACCCATAACTCAGATGTTCTTCTTCCAGTATAATAATGCGAGGACGCTAACGGAGTGTTTCTCGGAGTTACTCAGGTTTGAAGAGACTGGGGATAGAAGTGGATTCGATGAGAAGGCTAAGAAGATACTGGCATTATTGGAGTCCTACAAGCCATACTTCTCAAACGAGCAGTTCCTCAAGTCCTCGATGGGAGAGGCGATGGACTCGTACTTAGCGTATTACATCCCCCTTGTCACGGAGTACATCCTTGAGTCAGGGGAGCTTGGAATCCTCACGCAGTTCAAGGATTTACTCGGAGTCTTCCTCGAGAACAAGGGTATGAATTACTTCCCTCGGTCGAGCCTCAACTACATGATCTCCTATATCACCATCCTCCTTAAGTACAACATAGAACTCTTCGAGTTGGAGCTTGACACCATTATTGAACACCTCAGCTCCCTACAAAAATTACTCGTCTTCTTTCCTAAGGAGTTGGCAGCAACAGCGATTCTCGAATGCCTCCTTAGGTACGTCAAAGGCGATGAAGTTGACACCTCAACAATCACAAGTGCTACAGAAGCAATCACAGAAGCTACAGGAAAGACATTAAAAATCACCGAGTACGTGGATTACTTGGTAGCCCGTCTCGCTGGGAAGGACGTAGAGTTCGATAATGACATCGACCAGAAGAGATGGCTTTTTGATGCCTACAGTTACATCTACCCTGACTTTTCAGAAATCATGCAGAAGAAAGGTAAACCAGAGATAGTCTACTATCCAGTTAATCTCTGGCAGGACACCATCATCCAGAATTAGGGAAATAATAGAAGAACTAAATTGCAGTCTCCTGTCTCTTGCCAAGTTCTGCATCGATTAACATCAGACCACGCGGGTCATCCGCAACCCTCTTGATCTGATCCACGATTGTACCTACAGTATCCTCTTCTTCCACCTGCTCGTCGATGAACCACTTGAGAAAGCTCTGAGCAATGTGATCCCTTTCCTCAACCGCGATATCCATCAGGTTGTGAATGAGGGAGGTAACCTCCTTCTCGTGAGCAAGAGAGTCCTCGAATACCTCGAGAACTGAGTCCCACTCATGCTTTGGCTCGCTAATTGCAAGGAGCTTTGGACGGACCCCCCGATGGGCAAGATGCTCGTAGAATTTCATGGCGTGCTCACGCTCCTCCTCTGCTTGTGCACTCATCCATGTGGTCATCCCAGTCCATGACTGATCGTCGAGATATGCAGCCATAGAGAGATAGAGATAGTAGGACTCAAATTCGGCATTCATGTGTGTGATGAACGCTTCTTTCAGTTTGTCAGATATCATGAGTCATGGGTAGACAAAGCTCATAAATAAAACAATCAGTTGGTACGTGTGAAGGAAATAGATTCCTACAGTTATTCGAGCACTTTTCCATGATGAATAAGTAACCCAGTATGGATGGACAAATGCACAATATGAAGAGTGCACAAAATAGTTGAAATTATTGACAATTCAAAAACCCAAAAAAATGAGTACAGAGCAAGTGTGAGCAATAATTGTTCACATATTATATTTATAGTAACCAATTATTTCATGATTGTAACCATAATAGATTATATTCCATAGATTGGCATGAGTATGGGAGAAAAAGATGCCCCCACAATGCTTCGAACATGATAGATCGATTATCGTACATTCGACGATAGGAGGTTGAGAATATGCTGAGATCATATATAGTTTCTAATAACATATTTTACCGTTAGAGAAGAATAGAAAATACCCATAAATCTTATAAAGCATATCAGGAACTAGGAGTAGAAATTCCGAGGATCGTATTCTAGGAAGGACCAATAATAATTGGTGAAACAGATATGAAGAAATTCAAAGGAACATTAATGATCATTCTCATGGTATTGTCCCTACTTCCGCTTGTAGCTCCGGCTGCGGTACCTGGGTTCAATCTGAATGACTCGTTCGATATATACAAAGGTAAACCACCTGGTAAAGGAGGTGGTGGTGAGGTTCCACAAGTAGAAGACTGGGGCTATGCCAGAATTGGCGCAGCTTTCGCTAGATCCCAAACCACCGGCACTGTCCAAGTTGCAGTTTTGGACACTGGTGTTGATACCAGCCACCCTGATCTGGCAGGCGTGGTCACATGGTGCTTCTCCGGTATCAAGAGAGGCAACTATGACTGCTCTGACAGAAACGTCAAGGATGACGACGGACATGGTACTCACGTGACCGGAACCATCGCAGCCCTTGACAACAGCATTGACTCAGTCGGTGTAGCAGCAGGCCACGTCGAGATATATAGTGGGAAGGTCCTCGGGAAGAGGGGCGGAAGTTGGGATGATCTCGCATGGTCAATTATGCACGCTACCGACGGACCCGATGGTATCCTCGGGACCGCAGATGACGCAGAAGTCATCTCGATGTCTCTTGGAGGGGATATTTCTTCCTCACCATCGACTATCGCCATGCTCCAAGATGCAATCGACTACGCAACCTCCAACGGTGTCGCGGTTGTTGCTGCCGCAGGAAATGAGGGAACATGCGAAGCAGGTGACGTCCAGCACTCATGGCCTGCAGAGAATGCAGGTGTCTTCACGGTCGGTGCAACTGGGATATACGACGGAACAAACTTCGTCACTGAGTGGACCGGAGCGGAGCAGGATGTAATGCCTTGCTTCTCCAATGATATGCCTGCAGGTGTAGTTGATATCAGTGCACCAGGGGTCTATATCACAGCTACTAAGCGAGGTGGTGGCGTCACTGACCTCTCGGGTACATCCATGGCTACACCGCACGTCGCTGCTGTAATTGCCCTCCTCATGGCTAACGGGCTATCTGCCACCCAAGCTCAGAACAGAATCGTTGCTACAGCACTTGACATGGGCTATCCCAGCACTATGCAGGGAGCTGGTCTTATGCTAGCCGACGCTGCTATTTAGGTCATAATCTCCAATATTCTTAGAATTCCAGTATTTAACAAATTTATTCATTCATAGCCTTAACTACGGCTTTTGCACGTTCTACATCAATGGGATTCGTCGATACTCCATCCACCTTGATAGATGTGCCCACAATTGCTCCGCTGATCTTCCCCCGATATGTGTCCACAAGATCCACACCGAAACCACTACCTATTATCGGCCTGATACCCACAGCGTTGAGCTTCTCGATTTGGGAAAGATCAGGGGCGGATCCAGTAGCAACTCCAGAGACGATGATCCCGTGAGCACCTCCCCTCGAATTGACATTCTTCGCAGCCTCAATGATAGATTCTGTTCCCAGAGGACGTGCGTGCTTGACCATCACGTCTGCGAGTATCTTGACGTCAGAGCCCAGAATGTGTTTTAGTCTGATGACCTCGTAAGCTGGGGTCTCGATGATCCCCTGATCTGTGACATAGGCAGATTCCCACACATTGCAACGGATATATTCACAGTTGTGCAGTGTCGCTAGAACCATCGCTTGTTCGCAACCGTTTCGCAGAACGTTGACCCCGATCTCAAGGTCGGTCTCACGTCTTAAACGGTAGAGTAGAGCAGAAAACTTAGCGAAGACAAGGTCAGAGACCCTTGATTTCGGGAATGGCACGTCATTGAAGTTCTCGACCATCAATGCTTTGAATCCCGCTTCCTCCAATTTCTTCGCTTCAGTCACGGAGTAGGAGATAAGGTCATCTAAGGAGACAGTCGAGTCGAAACTCATCCGTGGGAGGTGGATCATACCAAATAGTTTCATTGAGTTGAGTACTTTTGTGGGATAATATCTATATCGATAATGAATGGTGAAATCTGGGTAGATCAGAATTCGACTTCAATACCAATCGCGCTTCGGATAAGTTCCTTAAGCGTGTTGGTCTCCATCTCCATCTTACCTTCAGGTCCCTCGATCTCTACAATTACTGGCCATGGCTTGAGTGTGATCTTGTTAATGATAGCCCGGTTTAACTCGGCAAATTTCTCAGTGATGATCACGATTGCCACGCTCTCATCATTAGCGAGCTTAATGAGCTCTTCCTGCCCTGTCCTCTCATCACTGAGTTCGATGATGTTTCCTATACCTGCAAGCTTCAGACCCAGGCCCGTCATCTCATCCGCTAGGACATAGATCTTCTCACGGGTAACGTTGCTCATTTCCCGTCCACCTAGCTCTTGGTAAGAAGGTCAAGAACAGCGTCCACCGCTTTCTTCTCATTGGTCTTCATGGCTTCTCGGAGAGCTTCCTTCTTCTTGTTGTTCTCTTCCTCGATCTTGGCAATCTCATCCTCACCCTCCTTCTCGATGGCACTGACTGCCTTCTTGCTTTTGGCAAGGGCCTTCTCTTTGGCCTTCTTGAGGATCTCGTCAGCCTCCTTCCTGGCATCCTCGACCAACTGCTCTGCCTTGGCCTTGACCTTAAGGGTCTCGTTATCAGCCTTCTTCTCTTCCTCTATGATTTTTTTGACTAGTTCTTCGTTGTTAAGCATAGGGGCACCTATCCGTATCTGAACCACCATATTGAATCTGTATTATAAGTTTGGGGATTTATTCCAACCCACAAGACATCTTTTTTCCCGAGGGTTTGAATTATGATATACCTTAAATATAGCGTCACAGAGAGGTGTACAATGGCCGCACGAAGAAGAGCAAGAAGACAGGCAAAACGAGAGCAAGCTGGTATGGGTCAGGGCATGTCGAGCAAGGCAATGCGGAAGGCCATGAACCAGATGAACGTCGAGGACCTAAAGGGTGTCGAGGAGGTCATCATTCGGATGAAGGATAAGGAGATTGTCCTGACCGACTCCGAGGTTCAGAGCATGCACATGCAGGGTCAGGAAATCTACACAATTACAGTGGGTAAGTCCACAGTTCGGAAGAGACAGAGTGAACAACAAAACGAGGAGATTAAGCAGGACATCGAGGTAAACGAGAACGATGTCAAATTGGTCATGGAACAGAGTAAATGCGACTATGACACTGCGAAGCAAGCTTTGATCGATTCCGGTGGGGATCTAGCTTCCGCGATCATGAAAGTTGTTAGCTGACCTGTACATATCACCTAGTTTAATTTGAAGTGACCCTATAGTATCTTGAATGAAAGACCTCTTCGATCTGATGGGAAACAAGATCACCATGGATGTTGATCTGGATCTGACGAGCAGTAGCAAGCTCCTAATGAAGCTGGAGAAACTCGATGTTATCAGGTACAGATCGGACAGGGTCCCGGACGGAATCTACGTCGTCTTCGATATTGACAAGGACATCACCATTCCAGCACTGATGTGCGAAATATGGGCGTTTAAGGGAAAATTTGATCACGCTTTCCACCGTTTCCTAGAGAATGATATTAACGTGAACAAGGCGGTGAAAGTTTACCGTCCCAAGCTGCACACAGGGGTTGTGAAGAAGATTCTGAACTACAGGGATGCGAGGAGTGACCTTACGGACAAGGAGATCTTTCACTTTGACCTTGACCCACTTGAGATTCGAGAAGAACCAGAGGGCGAGTGTGTGCATCCATACGAGCTGTTAGTTGATATGGGAGGAGAAGAACGGAAGCTTATCATTCCACAGTGGTCACCGCTGCAGAAGCTACCCGTGGACAGAATAGGTGAAGGGACTACGGTAGAGATATGGGAGGTCGACGGTGTGTTCACAATTATGAAGGTTCTACGACTCTAATTCCCTATGTTCAGAATGCGTACCTTATTCCTCTTCTCGAGCTCACTGGCGTTGTCCACAGGGATCACTGCAAAGTCCCCCTTGTAGAAGGGACCGTAGCTCAAGAGATCTGTCCCAAGGCTGACCTCCAGTTCGTTCTCGAGAAACTCAACCGTGCAGTACTCCACTTCCAACTCATCAGCAGCTTCTTCCGCTACCAACTTGGGTTCTACAATCGGTTCTGGGGCAGGTTCGTCATCGACTTCGATGCCCAGAAGCACCCGTCGGTGCCTGAGGAGTGAAGAGTGTATCTTGGTAAATAGATTCTTCTCCTCCGATGTCACATTGACTTCGGTGTCGTTCAATGCAGCAAGGAAGATCTTCTTGGCCCTGAGATCTATGAGGTCGTTAACGAGATAGCTGGTCCTAGTGTACAGCTTCTTGAAAATTTGTCGAGCGACTGGATTGTCGTCCTCACGTGACATCGTCTCCAAGTGGAGGAGGTACCGTTGAACAGTTGTGAAGAAATCCTCTCTGACAGGAACTAGACCGTCCTCACGACGTTCTCTCTGCCAAGTGAATATGATCTCTTCCCGCATGTGTTCCAGCCTTATTCGTTGCGTGGTGCTATTGCGACCGCGACGTGGTCTATCTCCTCGCTTCCGAAGATGCAAAGGATAGGTGCAGTAGTTCCGAGGCAGATGAGCATTGCATCACCGATCTTGCTGAACTTGGTGAGGTTCATCAGGTACTCTATTCCGAAGTGTGAGACGATCTGCTCGGATTCCTCGGCGTACTTGAAGTTCTGAACCTCCTCGTTATCCTTTGCTATGTTGACCTCCGCGTTCTTTGTGATACCTTTGCTGACGAACTGAATACCGTCCTTGGTCATTGAGACCGTGATGTGGCTACCACCAAGAGCGACCGTCTTAATGGCCTCTTGGTAGAGGTTGGTCGAGATTGTAAAACTCCCTTTGTACTTCTCGGTGAACCTCGCGAGGTTCTTGAACCTGTAGCTGTCGTCCACGGCAAGGAGACCAAGAGTGATTGTCCTCTCCGTTTTCTCCTTGGACAGCGTCAACTTGACCTTGCCATCACCGTCCTTCAGGGATATATGTAAGGACTCATTGGCAGTTGTGGTCTTGAGGAAGTCGCTGATCTCCTTGAGCCTAAGCTGAAGGACTACGTTGTCCTCGACCTCGTAGGTTGAGAATTTGTCTTTGTCGATCTTGGCTTCTACCGCCCAGACAGATCCTGCAATCGAGATCAGGATCTGTAGACCACTCTGTGTAAATTCGAAGTAAATTCCCTCCGTGAGGTTCGATGAGATAGACTCGATGATCGTCTTCAGGATCTTTGGTGTGTCTAAAGTAATGTTCAGGGCCATCTTCTCTTCTCCTGTATATCCTATTGATTTAACTCTTGCTGTCTTATAACGATACTCATTGCCAACGCCTCTTGACGCGACGCTCCAGCGCGACGATCTTCCGGTACTTCTCTACGTCGGTTTCTTTGATGGGATGAACAGCCAAAGCGTCGAAAGTATCCCGGTTCCGGGCATTGACGAGCACGCGATAGAACTTCCCCGTCTCGACCTCGAAGATATCATTCAGAACTGTGACCTGTCCCTTGCCGTCATTCAATGTGAATTCGCTGTCGGAGTGGCTGACCACCATGCCGACAATCCGTGCCCTCTTTGGGGTATCGATTGACAGGAGTTCCTCGATGCTCAGGTCTATTGCGGGTGGATTAA
The DNA here is from genome assembly GCA_027077875.1 of Candidatus Heimdallarchaeota archaeon. GTDB lineage: Archaea > Asgardarchaeota > Heimdallarchaeia > Heimdallarchaeales > Kariarchaeaceae > S139-21. The sequence goes on along the minus strand of JALWRB010000322.1, from coordinate 7,465 downwards.
ACACTGAAGTTCTCTTCTAAGTTGAATTAATAAATCCCTGTGTTTTGTTCATGAACAAGGGCAGAACTGGCTATATCAAATTTTACTCACGGAGCAAGATATCTTTGACCCATGAATTCACTAGAAGAGAAGTATTCCAAGACAATATGCTAAATTTTGATGCACAGGGCAACTGGGAAGTATGGAGGTATAATTTCTCCCCGCATTCTTATTAAGGCTTATGAACATAGTTTAATTAATAATGAAGAATAGAAAAAGGCTATTACCAACACTGGTACTTGTCCTCATAATTGGAGGAGCAGTACCAACCAGCGCACAGTCCCTGACCATGGGGGACCTGTACGTGAAGGGAGAGGTGGTGGACAACTACCTCAGTCTCGAATACAGCTTCGGTGTGCAGAACACCGGAAGTGCAGATCAGGAAGTAGAGTTCAACATCCCAATCCAGAAGGATGTCTACCTCAGTAACGTCACCATCGAGCTGGAGAACTCCACTCTCTACGGTAGGATCTTCCCGGTCAATCAGGCAGAGGAGATCTACAATGAGACCAAAGCACAGAACCTCACCGGTGCCATAATTAGTGATTTTGGCTCGGAGTATAATGTCAGATTTAATCTAGGGGCTTTGGAGTCAGCAACCATCACCTTCCAGCTTGAGGGAGGTCTGACGAGGAACCTAGGGGAGTACACAGCGGTGATCGTTCCCTCCTCACTCGGACTGTCACAGGCCATTCACGTTGAGATCAATGTCATATCCAACAGAGCTCCTATCGTAGGAGTTCAGATTCCGGGATTGCAGAATGCGGTGTACACCACCATCACAAACGGGGTACTCGTCACGTATGATGGATCGGTACCCTTCGACGGGATCACCCTGACCTATGGGACCACACGCTACGAGGGAGATGCCTCCATCATCGGCTACAGCAACGGCACGGAGAACTTCTTCGCCTACAACCTCGCACCCATGCTAAATGACACTGGGGACAAGGACGGTCAGTATGTCTTTGTCATTGACCGGTCAGGGTCGATGGACGGGTTACCCCTTACCTATGTCAAGAGGGCCTTCACAGATATCATCAACAATCTTGCAGAGACAGATCGATTCAATGTCATTGCCTTCAGTTCCACTGGAACATCCATGTGGTCGGAGACAAAAGTGGCGTCCAGTACGAATAAGGACGAGGCGATTGACTGGGTCAAAAGTATCACAGCCACGGGCTCCACGAATATATATGACCCACTCGTCGAGGCTCTGAACTACTTCGGGTCAGACAAGACATTCAAGAATGGCGTCCTTCTCCTCTCGGACGGAGTGCCAAATACCGGGACGTACACAGAGACCTCAGACATAGTCGCAAATCTTAAGGCGAACAACGTGAATGAGATCCCGATCTCGACGATCGCATTCGGAAACGCGGCAGACGAGCAGTTGATGTCCGAGATCGCATCCACCAACGGTGGGGTATACGTCAAGGTGGCGAACAACGAGAACGCGGTCGGTGAGATCCTGAGGTTCTTCCAGCAGGTCAGTGGGTTGGAGCTCATGGGGTGGAGTATGAGTATCTCAGGAGTGAAGACATTGAACAACATCGAGAGCATCGGCCAGCTCTCTGACGGGCAGGAGGTCGTCGTTACGGGGACGTTCACCACCGAGGTGGTCATCGACACCACCATTCAGTACCCTGACCAGAATGTATCCACCACAAGAGTGCTAAACATTGGGCTCTTGAAAGAAGAATATGCACATGTGGAAAGATTATGGGCTCTGCAGAGAATATCCTACCTGATCTCCCAAGGTGACAACGAAGGTGTGATCGATGTCGCTATGTACTACGGTCTCGTCGTCAGAGGATATACCAGCATGGTATTGAGTGAACTTATTGAAGGACGAGAAGATATTGACTATATATCCACAACACTGGAGACTGTAGCTCCTGTAACCTCCATGGTCCAAACCTCCTTCGATCCAGTGTACCTTGTGCTGACAACTGCCCTCCTTGCTATACCCATGCTCAGAAAGTACAGAAAAAGTATTGAATAACAGAGCAAGACCCAACTGCAACAAATAGTTAGCAATTGATAGACCCATTAATTCAAAGTAGAGCGTTTGATTCTAAGAACCATCTATAGATGTCCTGTTCAGTAATGATTTACAATATTGTTGCACTCAAGATAAGTCCGATTAAATATTTGAGAATAAATCAGGAATGAGAACCGGAAGTTTGAGTTCAAAGGGGGGGAGAAAATTTGTTCCTTCTATCTTATTATCATTGTTTAATATAATATAGGTAAGAATGAAGAATCTAAGCAAGTTCTATACAGTTTTCGTCATAGCTCTAGTTGTATTTGGAGCAGTGCCTTCTAACGCACAGTCCCTTGTTATGGGTGACCTGTACGTGAAGGGAGAGGTGGTGGACAACTACCTCAATCTCGAATACAGCTTCGATGTGCAGAACACCGCAAGTACTGATCAGGAAGTGGTGTTCAACATCCCTATCCAGAAGGATGTCTACCTAAGCAATGTCACCATCGCGCTTGAGAACTCCACCCTCTACGGTAGGGTCTTCCCGGTCAATAAGGCAGAGGAGATCTACAACGAGACCAAAGCACAGAACCTCACCGGTGCCATAATTAGTGATTTTGGCCCGGTGTACAATGTCAGATTTAACCTAGGTGCCTTGGAATCAGCAACCATCACCTTCCAACTGGAGGGGGGGTTGACAAGGAACCTCGGGGAGTACACAGCGGTGATCGTGCCTTCCTCGCTCGGACTCACCCAAGCCATTCACGTCGAGATCAGCGTCATATCCAACAGGGCTCCAATTGTCGGCGTACAATTGCCTGGCTTACAAAATGCAGTGTACAAAACCGTCACGAACGGGGTACTTGTCACGTATGACGGATCGGTGCCATTTGACGGGATTACCCTGACCTACGGGACCACACGCTACGAGGGAGATTCCTCCATCATAGGGTACAGCAACGGTACGGAGAACTTCTTCGCCTACAACCTCGCACCTATGCTCAACGACACTGGGAGCAAGGATGGTCAGTATGTCTTCGTTATCGACCGTTCGGGATCAATGTCTGGCACTCCAATGGAATACGTCAAGCAGGCCTTCTCAGATATCATCAACAATCTTGCAGAGACAGATCGATTCAATGTCATAGCCTTCAGTTCCACTGGAACATCCATGTGGTCGGAGACGAAGCTGGCATCTACAACAAACAAAAATGAGGCGGTTGACTGGGTCAAAAGTATCACCGCCACGGGCTCTACGAATATATATGACCCACTTCTTGATGCCCTGAACTACTTCGGTTCGGACCAGACCTACACCAACGGAATCCTTCTCCTCTCGGACGGAGTGCCAAATACCGGGACGTACACTGATAGATCGGATATCGTCGCTAACCTCAAAGCGAACAATGTGAATGAGATCCCGATATCCACAATCGCATTCGGAAACGCGGCAGACGAGCAGTTGATGTCCGAGATCGCATCCACCAACGGTGGGGTATACGTCAAGGTGGCGAACAATGAGAACGCGGTCGGGGAGATCCTGAGGTTCTTCCAGCAGGTCAGTGGACTGGAGCTCATGGGGTGGAGCATGAGCATCTCGGGAGTCAAGACGCTGAACAACATCGAGAGCATCGGCCAGCTCTCTGACGGTCAGGAGGTCGTCGTCACGGGGACATTCACCACCGAGGTGGTCATCGACGCCACCATCCAGTACCCTGACCAGAACGTCTCCACCACCAGGGTACTAAACACCGGGCTCCTCAAGGAGGAGTATGTCCACGTGGAGAAGCTCTGGGCGCTCCAGAGAATATCCTACCTGATCTCCCAAGGTGACGACGAAGGTGTGATCGATGTCGCCATGTACTACGGTCTGGTTGTCAAGGGCTACACCAGTATGGTACTGAGCGAGCTATTAGATGACACAGAGCGGGATACTCAAACAGACCCGGCCTTCGCCACGACATATACCGATGCAACAGGAGGATATACAACAACCGAAGCCACTTACAAGGACATTGCTGGCGAAGCTGCGACGACCCAAAGTGCGACCTCATTCTACCCTGCACTGTACATGACACTCTTTATACTACTTGCCATCCCTGTTCTGAGGAAGAACAGGCACTAACCTCGTTTTGTTTAACCCCCTATACTATTGTTCAACACCCTATCTAGTGGAAACTGTGAGAAATGACTCCTGTCGGGGAACGAGGAACCTGCACCCTTCGGCAGTGATCTCCACCATCTCCTCAAGAGAGACCATGCCGTAGTTCTTGGTCGTGACATAGAGCTCGAGGGTGAAGACATTTCCCTCCTCGACGACCCCGTTGGGTAGATCACCATATCTCTCCCAAAGAGGGCCAAGAAGCGTCCCTCCATCGTGGGCTAATGTACCCACTTGGTGCCCCAAGGCGTGTTTGTACTCCTCATAGCCTCGCGAGACGACATAGTTCCTCGCCACGGAGTCAACCTCGTGTCCCCTTACCCCTGGTTTGATGAATTCCGAGGCTAGGTAGATCGCGTCTCGGACTGTCTCGAAAGCATGGATCAGTTCCTCAGGGATGTCTGTGCCAACAAACCACATCCTTTGAATGTCGCTGCAGTACCCGTGGTATCTCACACCGAAGTCATTGTGGAGGGTGTGACCCTCTCGTAGCCTCAGGTCGGTGGGGCCGACGTGCCCCATCACCTTGTCGGGACCCGTGTCAACTGCTGGACAGCTCTTCCGCTGCCATGACTCCGTCACACCACGCCGATCCATCTCCTCGTGGAACATCTGCTGGATCTCCTTCTCGGTTAGACCAGGATTGAGCATACTACCGACTACCTCGTTGATCTGCTCGGTGATTAGACATGCCTCCGTTAGCAATCGGATCTCGGTACGAGACTTCCTGCTCCTAAGTTTGCTCACCAAATGCTGTGAAGAGATAAGATGTTTGTTTGGTAGATATTCACAAAGCTTCTCGTAGAGCCCGTGACTGAGACCGTCTGCCATCACATCGTCCTTGGAGTAGTTCACAGCTATTGTCTGGATCCCTTCAAGAGACTTGACAAGCGGAGTGGATATTCCCTGTGTATAGGGCACTACCTCCGTCCAAATCCCCTTCTCACGCTCTGCATCAGCATCGAAGTCTCCCACTATTGCGATTCTAACATCATGGGTGAAAATAAACGCGGACTCCCACACCACGTCACCACCAATCACCAGAGGTTGAACGGGGTCTGGGGAAGCGGAAGTCTCTCTGAGGAAGACCAACCAGCACTCGATTCCAAGCTCAGTGAGGAGTTGTGGCACCATCTCGTGTTTCTCCCTAATGATTGTGAGCAATTCGTCATAGGGGGTTCTTGAGTTCTCCATACTCTTCCTTTGGTTGGGATTTAATTTAATGCTGGGATTATGGATAATATGCTAAATTCAATATTCATTATGCATTGGGTGTGATAATGAGTTGTACCTGATCGACTTTGGCGTCCCAGAGCCGGAGAGTGACCCAGAATGATCCAGATGACCACTCATTACTTTTCAACGTGATGTCGATCTGTAGAGCAGTAGGCCCGTTATCCGCTCCGTCGTCCCATGCAGTGCTAACTGCAGGAGGAGAGACGTCCTGATACGAAGAGTTGGTCTTACCAATTTGAACAAGGTAATGGTGCCATGTGGTACTATAGCCACCATCAAATATGAATATTCTCAGTGTCGCAGTGTATCCTGTTGGTGTGAATGACCCAACTGAGAAATTGAGTGCAAGAGCGTCCCAGTATGCACCACTTGTACCAGTTGCAAAATATGGTTTGGTCACAGTTCCATCGGGAACTGCAGGAGCGGTTGTGTCATCCAATGCATAGATGAGATTAGAGATGTTCGCACTCTGGAGAGTACCCTCATCTTGGTAAGCATAGGCCTCTATAGCAGAGAAAATAGTGTCGACATCACCAGCAAGAGTAACTGTACCAGTTGTCGTGAACAGAAGCTTATTGTCCTTGTCGTAGAGTTCAATGGTTACATCACCATCGATTAACTGATCAGTCGTTGCATCGGAGGAGATGATGACCCTTGTCGTAACTGCTATTCCGATCTCGCCCGTGGGCTCGTCAATGGACCACGTGAAGGTCGAGCTTCCTTGCGTTACCCTCGCACTGCCTAATTCTGTAGTGCCCGTCCCAGTATTTATCACCATGAAGGTGATCGTGTCAACAAGCAGATCAGGATCGGAGGGAGAGTCTGCAAATGTGGGAGATGAATCTTCATTGAGGAGAGCAGAGGTCGAGGTAAAATTTTGGAACAACACCCAAATCGTGCCAACTGTCGCAGCAGTTAGTGCAATAATTAGTACAACCGCAATCACAGGACTGACAGCCTTCCTTCTAATATAGACTTTCATAGATAATGTTAATGCATCCATATCTTATTAGCTTTATGAAAAAGTAATTCAGGAGATTATCTCGGACTATGCGGGGTGAGCATTAGGTAGTCATGGACTCTGTCTGGGATGGAGATGAGCGGTAACATTCTCATCCATGAGACAATATTTGCATCTAGGAAAAATCATGACAGTGACTCGAACACCTAGTCGTACTCTCGCCACTGCTTCTTGCAGGTCAGGCACTTGAAGAAACGGGTAGGCGACTCGTCAGCACTACGTGTCTGAATCTCCCAGTACTCACACTCCCTAAGCTCGTTACACCGGGGGCAGACGAACTCATTGACCGGGCGACCTATCGTCCTGTCGTCACCCTCCTCCAGAACTAGGGTCTTTCCACCCTCTGGGTCTCCACTCCTGTCAATCTCAATCGAGATCACAGTACCTTCCTGATCAGTGTAGACATTGCAGTCTGGACACCACATCCGGACCTCACCATTGACCCGCTTGGGCTGCAAAAGAGCATCACATTTCTCACAAAAATCCATGGTACAACCTTCCGATAACATACGCGTCGTTTCCTATAATATAACAATTACCATTCTTCGCACGGCTATGTATCGAAAGCTATTTTATCAGGGAAAACCGAGAGGGGATTGACTCCATCTCACTGGAGATGGATTCGGGTCCTTGGTCTAGCCTGGTTATGACGTCTCGCTTACACCGAGAAGATCGCTGGTTCGAATCCGGCAGGACCCATTCTAAAGGACTGGGGAGTGGGTTTCTCATCAATCAAAGATCCAAAATGTACTTAAGCAAGGGTAGAACCACTCTACTACGGGACAGTTATTACTAGAGACCACAAATGTAATAAGCTAATGGTCGGATTGGAGGTTATTGCCATTAGCAGACTGGGACAGGATCTTCAGGGAGTTGCAACTCAGGGGTGAGACAATCCGATCAATCAGCGAGTGCATTGGGACAAACTTCAGAAACCAAGTCTATGGCGGCTACTCCATGTCCCATGAGGCATTCAAACGACTTGAAGAGCTCTACGGAGAGCAGATAGACACGTGGGAGA
>JALWRB010000321.1 GCA_027077875.1 Candidatus Heimdallarchaeota archaeon | reverse complement strand
AGATCGCCACTTCTTAGACTTGGAGGCAGCCTCAACTGCGTTCCTGATGTCCTTGCGGTTTCCCTCACTGGCCTCACCGACCCTCTCACCCGAGGGATTGTAGACAACATAGCTGTAATTTCCATCAGGTCGGACCTGCTTGCCACCGATGTACATCTTGGCGGTGCGGTCAATTGGTGGTATCCCGTTATGTCCAGGGTGAGATCCAGTCCCGGTATATGTCACGAAGGGCTCTGTCCTGAACTCCTTCTCCCATTTGGGCTTGACGAAGTCCCACATACCCTCTATACCACCTTCTCGACCGAATCCAGATTCCTTGTATCCACCGAAGCCTGCTGCGGCGTCGAAGAGGTTGGTGGCGTTAACCCACACAACCCCACACTCCAGCTTTGGAGCAATGTCCAATGCGAGGTTGAGGTTCTCCGTCCACACGCTCGCGGCGAGACCGTACCTGCTGTTGTTCGCCAGCTTCACCGCCTCCTCGGGAGTGCGAAAGGTCATACTGACGAGGATTGGACCGAAGATCTCCTCCTGTGCGAGGGTATCCGCGGGAGAGATGTCAGTGAACAGGGTCGGGGGATAGTAGAATCCCTCGTCCGGGCAGGAGATGGCAGGTTGGTACTTGGTACCCCCCTCCTCTTCACCGATTTTGACGTACCCATCTATGGTGTTGAACTGGTTCCGGTCGACGACCGCACCGATGTCGATGGCCTTGTCCAGGGGATTGCCGACCCTGAGCTTGCTCATCCTTACCTTCAGCATCTCGATGAAGTCCTTGGCAATGTTCTCCTGAACGAGCAGACGAGAACCTGCGCAGCATACCTGACCTTGATTGAACCAGATGGCGTCGACGAGACCCTCGATAGCGCTGTCGATGTCCGCGTCCTCAAAGACAATGTACGGGGACTTGCCCCCGAGCTCCATTGTGGACTTCTTGCCCGAACCTGCGATGCTCTTCCTGATGTGCTTCCCAACCTCGGTCGAACCGGTGAAGGTGATTTTTGCTACGTCCGGATGATTGACGATGTACTCACCCACCGTCCTCCCACTACCGGGAACGATGTTGACAACACCCGGGGGTAGCCCTGCGTTCCTGCAGATCTCGGCGAAGAGCAGTGCGGTGATGGAGGTGAGCTTCGCGGGCTTGATCACGACGGTGTTCCCCGCGGCGAGAGCTGGTGCGACCTTCCACGAGAAGATGAGGAGCGGGAAGTTCCAAGGAACGATCCCTCCGACGACACCCAGTGGTTCGTAGTCCTTGAGCTTCTCGTCCATGAGTTGTGCCCATCCAGCGTGGTGGTAGAAATGCCGAGCGACGAGGGGTATGTCTATGTCCCTCGACTCACGAATGGGCTTCCCGTTGTCCAGTGATTCTAGAACAGCAAATAGCCTCTGGTGCTTCTGCACCTGTCTGGCGATTGCGTAGAGGTACCTCGCCCTCCCGTGACCTCCGAGTGCATGCCATGCGGGCTGTGCCTTCTTGGCTGCTTGGATGGCGTCCTCGACGTCCTTCTCAGATGCTTCTGCAATCTCGGTGAGCTCCTTACCCGTTCCCGGCTCGATGCTCTTGAAGTACTTCCCTTCCGAAGACTCTCTCCACTCATTTCCGATGAATATCTTGAGCTTCCTGTCAAATTTGTCCAGCCACTTGTCCGCATTCTCTCTGCTCTCAGGAGCTGGTCCATATTCCATTGATTCCATGATCTTTCTAACTTCCATATTATTACCTCAGGATACCGCGTGCCTGAACGATGCAGAGTACCTGCCCGTGACGTTGTGCTCCAACTGCCTCTCAATGTCCCCGAGAAGGCTGCTGGCACCGAATCTGAAAAGGTGGGGGGACAGCCACTCGTCACCTAGCTCGTCCTTCAACAGGGAGAGCCAAGCCAGCGTCTGCTTCGCAGTCTTTATCCCACCTGCAGGTTTGAACCCAACCTTGAACCCCGTCATACGGTAGTAGCTGCGGATCTGCCTCATCATGACGAGACTCACAGGGAGGGTCGCGTTCACCGTCTCTTTGCCAGTGGAGGTCTTGATGAAGTCCGCACCCGCCATCATGGCCACCATGCTCGCCTTGGCGACGTTCTCGAAGTGACCGAGCTCCCCCGTGGCGAGTATCGCCTTGAGGTGAGCTTCTCCGCACGCCTCCCTGAATGCAGCGACCTCATCATAGAGACCCTGCCAGTCGCCACCTAGTACCTTGGCCCTGCTGATGACGATGTCAATCTCGCGAGCACCGTCAGCCACAGACGCTTTGATCTGCCTGATCTTCTCCTCCATCGAAATCTGCCCCGCGGGAAAACCCGTGGACACAGCGGCAACTGGTATGTCAGTGCCCTTAAGCTCATCAACAGCAGTCTTGACGAAGTTGTGGTAGACGCATACAGCAGCGGTGGTAATACCCATATCTGCCACCCCGAGTGCTTCGAGGAGGTCCTTCCTAACGGGCTGCCTTGCCTTCCTGCACAGTCGCCGCACCCTTTCGTCGGTGTCGTCACCTGCGAGAGTCGTAAGGTCGATCAGTGTTATCGCCTTCAGCAACCATGCAGCTTGCCACTGTTTCTTAATCGATCTACGTTTGGGGTGGGTCTTGGCCCTCCGCTCAACCGCACTCCGGTTTACCTTTATCGCTTTTATTAAATCGAGCTCCAGAGGCATCCCCGGGTTTCGAGGGATGTCAACTTGGCTCTCATGTTCAGTCTTCAGCATGTTTGTCTGCCTACCAATCCATAATTCGTCAAGAAAGAAATTTAATAAACATACTGACACTACACCTGTGAGGGAGAAGACTCAAAAACACAAGGCCGAAACCAATGTATGGGCAAATGGCTCTCGGACAATGTAGGATACCTCCCAGGAGCAGTGAACATTGGGTTCATCAGGACGGAGTCGGGCACCTATCTCGTGGACACGGGTATAGACAACAGCTCGGTGAACAAGGCGGTCAAAGCCGTAGGTGAGGTAAAGGGTGCACTGGTCACCCACCACCACGCAGACCACATGGGCGGACTGAACAAGCTTGAGAAGATGGGGATCACAGAGCTCTTCGCCCCCGGTGGAGAGCTAGATATGATACGCAATCCAACGAACGAGCCGTACACCATGTTCGGAGGAGGGATACCCCCGAAGATCATGAGGAACAGGCACCTCGAAGCCAGACCTTGTACATCCATCAGAGCTAATTCAGAGCAGGATATTGCAGTGGTTGTCAAAACCCCCGGGCACACCACAGACCACTCGGCGTACCTCTTCGATAACCACTTCTTCACAGGTGACGCTGCCTTCACCCCCGAGACCATCGAGAAGTACAGGCTCCTCTTCGCGGTTGATCCCATGAGGGCTGCGGAGAGTGCGTCCGCTATGAAGTCACAGAGTTTTGATGTCATGGTCCCAGGACATGGACCGTTGCTCGACCAGAGGTCAGACGCTCTCGATGTCATATCATCAACGGAACGACACTATTCCGAAACTGCAGAGAGAGTCCTCACCATAATTGGGGAAAGAATACCCCTGATGGAGTACGTGGACAAGGTCATGACCGAGCTGGGATTGATGCAGATTGTCAAGGACAGGGGGTTTATTCAGTACATCCTCTATCAAGTCCCGATCATGGGGTACCTCTCCAACGCACTTGACCTAGGCAAAATAGAGATAGAGGTCAGGAATAACGGCCCGATTGTGCAGGCCGTATGAGATACAGACGTATGAGATACAAGCCGTATAAGATACAGACCGTATGAGAGGAAGATCCAGAATGAACAACAACAACGAAACTATCTCTACAAGATCATCTGGACCAAGCCACACTAAATGTAGCTAATGTAACTACCCGAGTAACTCTTAATAAATCTTACTTGTCAACAGCGTATAAATCAGAATCTACCTTTCCAGATACTGGGTACAAAGGATCTGAAGAACGACCATTGGGCACTGAACCCGAAGTTCTTGACCGCATCATAGATCTCCTCCAGAACATTCTGTACGTGGATAATATCCAACCTCCCACGGAGATCCAGAATACTTCCCAAGAATGGGAGTGAAACGAGTGGGAGGTGTGATGCGATCACGTTACTCAAGGAACCGATAAAAAGAGCAGTACCACCTGCAAGCAAGGGT
>JALWRB010000320.1 GCA_027077875.1 Candidatus Heimdallarchaeota archaeon | reverse complement strand
TCAGGTTCTTTGCCCGCCTTGATCGCACTAATCGGCTTTAGCGCATCCACTGGGCAGACCGATACACAGTTACCACATGCCACGCAACCTGCTTCCTCGAATGTCTGCCCGAATCCCGCTGATGGGAAGGTCTCAAATCCACGTTCGGCCATGGAAAGGACACCGCAATTCTGTATCTCATCCACTACCTGTACGCACTTCCCGCAGCGAATACACATCGAGTAGTCGAGCATAAAGAAGTCATTGACCTCGTTCTCAGGTCTTTCGGGTTGAGCACCTTGGTACTTGGCAATTGTCTCTGCATCGAGGTACTTGTAGGCTAGTTTTTCTAGTGTGCAGTTACCCTGCTTGTCACAGACAATGCACTTCAAGGGGTGGCTGGCGATGATCAGTTCGAGAAGAACCTCAATCGACTCTCTCACCTTTTGTGAGTCGGTGTGCACCACGTCATTCTCCCGGGGTTTCATGCTACACGAGCTGACGAGGTTCCTCGCTCCCTCCACCTCTATCGAGCACAACCTGCAGTTACCCGAAGGTGTGAGCTCAGGATCATAGCACAGGGTGGGTATATCGAATCCCGCTCGGCGCAGGGCTGTTAGGTAAGTATCAGTGGGGTAGAAGGCAACTTCCTTCCCGTCAACGTTCATGTATTTCACTGTCTCTAATTCCATCATTTCACCTTCAGTTCGATAGGAGGTCTGACCTCTATTCCATTTACAGGACATGATTCAAGGCACGCTCTGCACCCCTCGCACGTCTCCGAATTGATCACGAATCCCTGCTCTCTATTGCCCAGCACACTGTCAAATGTGCATGATTTCTGGCACTTTGAACAGTTGATACAGACATCGTGATTGATCTCAAGGGAGAACATTCCTTTGCATACTCCCGCTCTGCACATACCATCAACAATGTGCTCGATGTACTCCTCCCTGAAGTACTGCAGAGTACTCAGCACAGGATTGGGTGCGGTCTGTCCAAGACCACAGAGCGATGTCGTCTTGATTACCCTCGCGAGTTTTGAGAGGTCCTCTAGATCGGATAATTTGCCATTCCCTGATGTTATCCTCTCAAGTATCTCCTTTGCCCTCAAAGTCCCTTCTCTGCAAGGTGTACATTTCCCGCAGGATTCTTTCTGGGTAAATGATAAGAAGTACTTGGCGAATTCTACAATACACGTGCTTTCGTCAATGACCACCATCCCTCCACTCCCCATAATTGACCCGAGATCTGCTAGAGTTGAGTAATCAACGGGGGTATCGAGGTACTGTTCAGGGATACACCCTCCAGATGGTCCTCCTGTCTGAACTGCTTTGAACTTCTTGTTCTTGGGAATACCCCCACCGATTCCGAATATGATCTCCCGTAGGGTTGTCCCCATTTCTACTTCAATGAGCCCTGAGTTATTCACCTTGCCAGTGAGTGAGAAGATCGCAGTACCGGGACTGTCCTTGGTCCCCAAGCTTCTGAATTTCTCTGCTCCGTGCTTGATTATCCATGTAACTGCTGCAAAGCTCTTGACATTGTTGATATTAGTCGGTGCGCCGAAGAGTCCAGATATCGCTGGGAAAGGTGGTTTCTGACGCGGATTGCCCCGTTTTCCCTCGATGGAAGCGATCAGTGCCGTCTCCTCACCACATACAAAAGCACCTGCACCCTCGTTCACCACTATGTCGAAAGAGAACTTGGACCCTAGGATGTTCTCTCCAATATAGCCCCTCTCTCTTGCCTGCTTAACTGCCTTCCTGAATCTTGACACAGCCAGTGGGTACTCCGCCCTGACGTAGATATAGCCAATGGATGCACCGATGGCGATAGCCCCAATCATCATGCCCTCGATGACAGAGTGCGGATCTGCCTCAAGTATCGATCTGTCCATGAAAGCTCCTGGGTCTCCCTCATCAGCGTTGATGATTATGTACTTCTGCGCACCGGGTGCATTCCTAGCGAATTCCCATTTGACGCCTGTGGGGAAGCCAGCTCCTCCTCTCCCCCTGAGCCCTGATTCCTTTACTATCTCGATAATTGCCTCTGGACCCAGTTCGATCGCCTTCTTGAGGCTCTGATATCCCCCGGCCGAGATATAGTCGTCAATATTCTCTGGATCGATATTCCCACATCTCTCAAGCAGTATTCGGGTCTGCTTGGAGTAGAATGGGATGTCACCGTACTTCTCTATCCTCGACTTATCCGCAGGATTCTTGTACAGTCTATTCTTGAGTATTTTTCCATCCCTGATATGGTTCTCGAGGATGAACTTGGAATCGGTCTTCGTAGTATGGGTGTACAGTACATCATCAACAAGCACGATTGGTCCTTGAGAGCAGAACCCGTGACATCCTGTTATCGTCACCTCCACATCTTCTCCCGCCTTCATCCTCAGAAGGTCGGTGATCTCGTCTGATTTCGAGCTGAGGCAACCTGTTCCCTGACATACCTTTATGCGATGGGTCATCTCATCTCCTCCCCATGCAACTCCGAAGCTAGCTCCTCTACTTTTTTCTTTGTCATTCCACCATGAACCTCACCGTTCACTTCGAACACAGGTGCCAGTGCGCAACAACCTAAGCACGCTACACTCTCGACAGAGACCTCGTCCTCTGGAAGATCCTCAATCAACTCTTCAAACACATCCTTGAGTAACTTCGAGTTCTTGACATGGCACGCAGTCCCACTACATACTCTCACGGGATGTTTCGCAGGTCTGGTGAGCTTATAGTGTGAGTAGAATGTTATTATTCCCCAGATTTTGCTCATAGGGAGCATGATAGATTTGGAGAGCGATATAATCTCATCCTTGGGTAGATAGCCGTAGTGATCTTGTATAGCATTAAGCATCTGGATAATTGCGGTCTTGTCGTTCTTGTACCTCGATGCTATCTCTTGGCTCAACATATGCTCTAACAACAATTCAGCTTCGTCAATTGCTATATTAATTTAAGTTATCTAGTCGTCCTCCGATGATGGTAACACATAAAATTAGGAGCAATAGTTCGGCGCAGGTCAAACTGCATCAATGGTATTTTCCCGTACACTGAATGAATCAATTCTGCACTGATAGAAATATTGGATTCTACCACCAGACGTCCTTCCACCCCATCTTGTATGCAATGGTATTTGCGAAGAGGTGCAGGATCATGGTTGCGGGGAGAATCAAGAGAGGCCATTCGAGCGGTATTGGCTTAATGGGGTAGACGAGGAGGTAGGCGAAGACTACAAACCCAATCTGATCCATCACAGGGAATGCCTGGCCTGGCTTGAACTTGAAACGCCTTTTGATGAAAGAGCCCACTGCATCGCCGAGCATAGCGCCGAATCCTTGGACAAATCCTATCCAGACGGGATACAGCCCCATGACCTCATTGAAGAAGAAGAAGGTTGATATTCCGAGAAGACCGCCCGCGAGGGTGGCCGAGATCAGACCTCCAATTGACTTGTTTGCACCGAGTAAAGGTTTCCCGTCAAAGAAGTTTAGACCACCGTCTAATCTGCCTATTCCATTGATGTACACTGGAACCGTATTTGCAAAATACGCGGGCAGGATGAATATTAACCCATTAAGAAAAACAGTGAATGAAATATTCACATCATCTGTATAAAAATTATCTATTTAGACCTTTTCGTGCAATGCTTAGAGAAGTTCACCGATTGAGCTCACAATCTCGTCCTTGAAGCCTATGAGGAAGTTGATACTTCCAACGTTAGCATGTCCACCACCGCTGATATTCGCGAGTGGGAACTTCTCCTTGAGCTTGGTGATGACCTCGTCAAGGGAGCTGTCAAGATTGCTTCCCCTGAAGACAATATAGTCGGTACCAATTCCGAGTGTGAGTGCTTTGGCATCTCCTTGGTAGAGCTTATTGTGCAATTCTCCAACAAGAAGTCCGTGTGTGGGGAACTCGAAGCGTGGTGCAAAGAGCTCAAGATTTACCTTGCTGATCGAAACGCCATTTACCTCCTCCTTCTCGGACTTGGCCTCCATGGTCTTGGTAGCGTTCTCGACTAGTGACTTGCTGAGCTTGGCGATCTCTGCAGCAGCAGCATCTGCTCTTCCATCCTTCTTCCCAATCTGGAGGATGTCCCTCACGACCTCTCCTCCGTCTGAGAACCTGAGCCCGAAGAGAACATAGTCCAGAGCATACTTCAGATCCTCCATCTTCTCGTAGGTCAGACCGGTCTCTTCCTCTTTCTCCTTCACTTTGGAGAGGTAGAAATCAAGCTCTTCACCAGAGACCTTGTCGGATATTGCTCCAATAGTTGCGAGATGGTAGAGATCCTCGGAGAGATCGTCCATGGGGAAGATCAATCTGGCCAGCTCAAATGCGAGCATGGATGTCGAGAACCTGTAGTCTGACGTGATGTTCATCGGATTGACTACGACGTTCACGAGATCGAGCACCTCGTTGTCTACTGAGTGGTGGTCAATGATAATTGTAGGTAGGTCGTACTCCTCTGCGATCTGATAAGCGGGAAGAGACTCCTTTGATGAGCCGCCATCGATCATGACGACAAGTGGCATCTTCTCCCCTGGTACTGGTCCGTCAAGGACAAAACTAATGTCCCTGATGATATCGGACGCCTCGTAAACTGGGCTCTTGAGGGGTAGTCGGCGGACGATGTACCTGAATTCATCCGTTCTACGACCCCTAGATCTTAGGAGGGCTCGAATAGCATAATCAATGGTGAATGCTGCAGTGGCGCCGTCCACACAGGGTGAATGGTACCTGAGCAGGACATTTCTTCCAGAGATGATTGCTTTCCTGATCTCTTTTGCTGCCTGTACGAGTGCAGGTTTGAGCTTAAGGGATAGATCGGTCTCGACAGTCAGTGGGATATCGTCGAGCTTCTTTGACTGCTCTCTCACAACTGATGCGAGCTCCTCGTAGAAAGTCTGTCTGTCCTCGTAGACGACGGGCTTAATATTGTAGAGCAGGAATCTCTCCTTATCCTTGTAGGTGTCGAGAACACCAGTCACAGTGACAACAGAGTACCTGTCGAAGGAGGCAAATGCCCTCTTTTGTCCAGAGCTGAATGCCGTACCCTGAATAGTATCACCATTCTTGTCTATGAGGGTGAAAAATGTGGGTCCGCTTCTCAGGTGCTTAATACTGAGGATCTGTGCCATGAACTCACCGGGTACACCGTTAGGACCGGTCTCGGTGATGTCCCTGATTGATCTCTCGGCAACGTCCATCTGGACGGACTTGATCTTGAAGTTGGTGTGGCGGATCGGACTGACGTAGTTGATCCACTTCTCCTTCATCTGGATGGGCTTGCGAGGTACAACACCAAGAGTCTGTCCGATGTTGTACTGCCTTGGATTGGAGGTCTTGAATTGGGCATGGATTCCCAAACTCCTGTCTCCGATGTAAACGTAAACGTCCTCGTTGTGAATCTTGGAGACTGTAGCAAGAAGTGCTCGGTGTCCATCTAGGTATTCTTCTTTTAGTGGGGGAATTAGTTTAATCACATAGGGATCTGCAGCGCATTCTTCACAGATATTGTCGTCAGCTTTGCTAATCTCTTTTCCACAGAAGTCACATTTGTAGAAGTAGCCCTCCTCACAATCATCTGGACATGGCTCTGAGTCCACAAACTTTCCTTTGCCGTTACAGGTCTTGCATTTCTGGTCATCCCCAGAACCCTGACCCATTGTAATAGTGGTCTTTCCAGTTCCTCTACATCTGTTACATGTGGTTATGTGTTCAATAAATCCCTTGCCTTTGCAGGTCTGACATTTTATTCTCATTATTTCGTCTCCAATTTTCCCACGGGGGGAGGATTTTCTGGTAAGTGCCATAATTTGACTTAGAATATATATAAATCGATTAAGTTCACCCGTGACAAATCAGTATCTTCCCTTCTTGAGGATCATATCTGAGACGAGATTTCTTATCAGAATCAACCCCAATGTAGCGATAAAAAGATAGTATGTCACGCTATAGGTGACTGTCGCAGTCGTGGACACGGATAAGGGCATGATTGGATCGTCCACCTCAAACGCTTGACCATTTGACCAAGCAAGATAAGCTATCAGGACCGCAGAGACGTATGATACATACCAGAGGGACTTAGCTGCATCGGTAATCAGTTGAATCCGCTTCGTCGATTTCCTTGGTAACAACTTCAGAAAGGTGGGGATCAGAGCAACAATAGTGACCAAACCCAAGATCAGGATAACTGTGTTGAGAGGCTCAATTGAAGTCGATCCATCCGCAAGGTTACTAATCGAGTAGAACGCGCTCAAAACCTGAGTCCCGCTCTCATTCTTCCCTATTGGCAGACCGTTCTGGTACTTCACCTTCACAAAACTTACCTTGACTGAAAGAAATGGTAAGAGGGTAGAGACAGTCATGGTGAGTACTAGCAAAGTCTCAAGGACTGGCTTGTCCACAATCAGTTTCAGTAGTTTCTTCACATCCATTTCAATCACTCCTTACCTTATCGGTCATTCCCACAAAGATATCATTGACCAGCATCAGAGTGGAAGAGAAGAACACGAAGATCAATCCCCCTGCATGCAGAACCGGGAAGTTGAAGTTTGCAGAGGACGAGATCAGCATATTCGCCAACCCATTGTACTTGAACATGTACTCGACAATTGCCGCGTTTGTCAGAGAAATGGGGATGGTAACTGCGAAGGTGTTGATGATCCGTGGCATGATATTTGGAAGGACATGTCTCCTTATGATCTGATTCCTACTCAGTCCCTTTGACTTTGCCGTCCTTACATAGGACTTCCTCAATTCCTCGATGAATAGCGCCCTGATAATCCTGAAGAGGAATGAAGTTGAGATTATGACCATGGCCATTATGGGATAGAGGAGGTACCACGAATCCTGCATGAACTGCTCAATATCAAAACCCGAGGTATAAGTCGAGTAGAACATGTTGGACGTGATGACCTCGACGAAAAGTCTGATGTTTAACTGAGATATCTTGGCAGGGATATCCCCTTGGATAATATCGTACTGTGGGTCCCTACCAACCCGTATGATGAAGTCAGTAACCAGTATTGCGGGCACCGCAGTACCGATGCTTGTCAGTATCCTGAGAACTGAGTCGATCAATCTCTTCTCATACAAGGCAGCAACGACTCCGAGGAATGTAGAGATTCCAGCGTAAACGACGAAGGCTATTACGAAGAGCAGGATAGAGCTGATGGCATTCTCTATTATCACATCATCAAACGGTGCGTATCTCCTGTACCTCCCGAAGTCCGTATCGCTCTCCCATGAGACCCCGAATGTCTGACCACAGTCTTTTCCACTGAAGAAATTTCCTGCAGCCTCACTAAGGGAATCACAGTCTCCGATCAACCTACCTTCCCAGAAATTAAAGAACTGGTCAGTGTACGTATAGTTCGTCCCCAAAGCTTCGTTCTCCGCTTTGACTGCTTCAAGTCCTGCTAACCCTACGTGACCAACTCCCACATCGTAGTTAGAAAGTGCATACACCGAGAAGAGAACCGCTGATATCCCAAAAATCTGGAGTCCAATCAGCAGAATTCTCACAAGAATGAATCTACCTAATTTCATTGTTCGTCTCCTCCTGTTTCAGAATCATGTTCTGATGTCCCTTTGTCAGTTGTCCTCTCCTCCGATAGGGACTCTTCCGTTCCGTTGTCAGATTGCTGAGTCACTTTACCCGATCCGACCTCCTGACCCTTGATCTCATCATGGGTAAAATTATCAGAGGTGGAGATGACATCGGTGTCCCCTCCATCTTTAACTGGTTCATCGGATGGATCATCAGTCTGTGCAGGAGTTGTGGTATTTTCCTGTACTACATCGTCTGACACCTCTAAGGAACTATCCTGTTGAGAACCTATGTTGGTTTCCCCAGCACTGATCCTTTCCTGAGTGTCCTCAAGTGTTGTTTGGTTCTCACTAACCCCTTCTTCAAGCAATGTCTCAAATGACTCGGATTCAACCTCTGAATTTGGACTTATCTCCTGAACCACTTGTGTATCCAGATTGTTTGCCTGAAGGTTGTCCATAGCTTCATCCGAAGTATTATCGGTACCTTTCGTAAGCGAGGGAATGTCATCGGAATTGATCAGGGCATCAAGGTCCCTGTCCACAATGTTATCTAGTTTGTCCCTATCGCGAGACGTAATTCTTTTGGTCTTCTCTTCGATCTTGATTCGCTCCCTTCTCAGAGTCCTCTTGTTCGCCTTCTTCTTGGAGAACCTTGGATCTAAGGCATCCTTTAGGGTCTCAGCAAATATTAGGAGTCCAAAGATGAAAAGAGTGTAGAACACGATTGAGTAGAGGATGTACAGATCACCCAGATTTTGCTCATAGTAGTTTGGATCCAATCGGCGAGATATGTCAGATCCCCACACAAGATCACTTTCTGCCCCTATGATTATTGCAATAGTGATCATCGCCATAAGAAGTTCAATCATCTGTGTGATGAACACAGTGGCAATCAGGGGTTTGAGATTGGGGAAGATATGCTTGAAGAGTATCCTTGAATTTGTAGCTCCATATACCCGCTCTGCCTCAATATACTCTTGTTTCTTCAAATTGATTACCTCTGACCTTATCAACCTTGCAGGTGTGGACCACATGAAGATAAGCATGAAGGCGAAGATCTGGATGAAGACTCCACCGAAGAGCTTCCTCACCTCGAATGTAAACGATGCCCCAATTATCCACAGAACGAATGGAGGGACTGCTATTGCCATATCGGATATTGTCAGGAAAACCTGGTCAACCTTGCCTCCGATATACCCGAAGGTCGCACCTAGGAGTGTTCCTAGAAGCGTGGAGAGGAAAGCGAAGAAGATCACTATGTTGAGCGAGAAGAAGGTGCTGTAGATGAGCCTTGAGAAAAGGTCCCTGCCAACGTAATCTGATCCCATGATATAGAACGGTGGTGAGATAATATCGTCCCATGTTAGTTTGGTAATGTCAAGTGCAGGTTGATCGACAGCATATTTTCCGTAATCTTGGTCGAAACCGTATTGGTACTCCGGATTCTTCAACCCCAAGGTCTCGACGGGGGTTACTTGGAGGCTCTCAGCCGGGTTGACGAATTGAGCGATAGCTCCCCAGAGATAGATGAGCATGAGAAGACTGATCACGACGACCGAGAATATACCAGCTGGATCTGAGATCAACCTGCTGAAGATTGATCCCCGTCCCCGGTAGAAGAAGAACTTAATGAAGACATCATCGTACGTAAGTTCACTTGAGGTGAATATAGAGAATAATCTGTCTCTCTTTCTAAAGTGCCGGGTCGAGATTCTTATCTGCGTGTCCAGTGAGAGGATGAGGATCTTGTAGTTCGGGCCGATCAGGCCAGAGAGGAAGGTGGTTTTGTCCTCCACCTCTGTGTATTTCAGGTCCTTCCACCTAATGAAGTCCTTCTTAAAATATAGGAGGACTGGACGAACAGTTATCCCCTCCGAGTCAATCCGTAATATCTTGGCTGCATTTTTGAACAATAGTCTTATTGATAACGGGAAGGTCAGTAGAAAGATCATTGCCATGAGGAGGGCGACCTTAATCTGTGTATACCTTAGAATTGGGTCAACAAAAAGTAGTAGACCTATCAATGCAGCTCTCAAACCAAAGTACAGAAGAACAATCCCCGAAACATTAAGAATGATTGAATACACACTTGGGAGGAATGTCTCTGTTTCTAAGAATTCCAATTTCAGGGATGATTCTGTATCACCACTAGATTTGGCCTCATGGTTAGGCATAGTGCCTCACGTTCTTCAGACATATATAATAGAATCGGAAAGGAGTATTGAGATTTCATTATTACTCATATCCTAATCACTACAACGTTGAGAAATCGATGGGATTTATAAGAATCAATTCTGGAGAACTTTATGGAAGATCAAGAAAATCGAGACGAAGTTGACTATTCTGGACAGAGATGGGATGGTATACTTAAATTTGCAGGATTGATGCTGGTGCTTATGGTCATTTGGTATGGATTCAATCTCGCAGAGAACATTTAATTGAAGAAAAATGGAAATATTTAACCCCTGAGAGAGTACACTACCATAGTTTCCCAAGGAGGAAAATCTAATGACAAAAGTAAGTGTAATTGGAGCTGGAAAGGTAGGAGAGATCGTAGCTTTCGGATTAGCTCATAAAGAAATCGTTAATGAAGTAACACTTGTCGACATCGTCGAGGGTCTACCCCAAGGCAAAGGGCTGGACATGTACGAAGCCACCCCAGTCCTCGGATCCAGCACCAAGGTGATCGGGACGAACGATGCCACCGAAGTGGCAGGCTCGGATATCATCGTGGTTCCGGCTGGATCTCCCCGAAAACCCGGTATGGACAGGATGGATCTCCTCAAGATTAATCTAAAGATCTGTAATTCAGTCGTGACCAACATCAAGGAGAACGCTCCTGATGCCATGATCATCTATATCGCTAATCCAGTGGACGTCATGACCTATGCTGCTAAGTTCATCTCGGGCTTCCCGAGCAACAGGGTCTTCGGAATGGCTGGTGTACTGGACACCGCGAGATTCAGGACATTCATTTCCATGGAGGCCAACGTTTCACAAAAAGATGTCAGTGCCATGGTACTGGGTGGTCATGGAGACGCGATGGTTCCTCTACCGAGGTACACCACCATTGGTGGAGTCCCAGTTTCCCACTTTATCGATGACGAGAAGATGGCCAAGATCGTCGAGAGGACCCGGAAGGGTGGTGGTGAGATCGTCAACCTTCTTGGTTACTCTGGTTACTACGCACCTGGAATTGCAGCAGGTGAGATGGTCGAGGCAGTGATCAAGAACCAGAGGAGGGTCCTCCCAACTGTTGCATACTTAGAAGGTCAGTACGGCTTCAGCGATATCTACGCAGGAGTACCCGCAATCCTTGGCAAGAATGGAGTCGAGAAGATCCTGGAGGTCGACCTCAACGAAGAGGAGAAGGCAGCACTCAACACCTCCCTCACCTCGGTGAAGAAGGGTATCGAGAACATGAAAGGTCTCCTCAACGAACTTTAAGGTAATCTAGACATTTCCCAAGTTATTTTATCGATATATAATATTCTCACGCTACCATATCTAGAGGAATTTAAAGCATAAGGAACAGGTGCAGTTTAGAATCTATTCAGAGCGGGATGTAAGTCCCTTCTCTGAAAAAATGGAAAAAGTGAGTTGTAAATTGAGTCACGACATAGATGTAATTATTGTAGGAGCAGGATTCGGCGGTCTGAGTGCGGCGATCAAGTTGGCAAGGGCCAACAAGAAGGTCATCGTGCTGGAGCGAGGTATGCCAGTCGGCTCCAAGAACCTATCTGGAGGGGTACTATGGGGTAATGATTTGGGCGAGATCCTACCCAACTGGAAGGAAGAAGCACCAATCGAAAGATTCGTCGTCAAGAAGAAACTCGGATTTCTCAGCGAGGGCGATGCAACCATCCTTGATTTCTACTTCGATGATTTCAAGGAGAAGAAGACTGGTGCTATCGTGCTCCGTGCAAAGTTCGATGCTTGGTTAGCGGAGCAGGCCAAGGAGGCAGGTGCTAGGGTCGAACCCGGTATCAACGTCGATAAACTTCTCGTGGAGAACGGTCAGGTCGTTGGTATAGAGTCCAATGGCGAGACGCTTCGTGCCCCCATCACCATCATCATGGACGGAGCTAATTCGAGACTGACACTCGAATCCGGATTCAGAAACCACTCGAAGATGAGTGAGGCCAAGGGAAACTTCATGCTCGGAATCAAGGAGGTCCTCTCACTCGATCCTGAGCTCATCAATCAGAGATTCGGAGTCTCCTCCGAGCACGGCTCCGCTGGTGAGTACGTTCTAGGCAATATGCCCAACGATGTTCTTGCAGGAGGATTCATATACACAAATGGGAGCTCAATCAGTCTTGGCGTTGTCATACACCTGACATCTCTCTCGACCAAGGATAGATCCTACGAGGTCTATGAGAAGTTCAAGTCACATCCTCATGTCCAGCAACTTATTGAGGGTGCATCCCAGCTGGAGTATGGAGCACACCTTATCCCCGAAGCAGGGATTAAGATGATGCCACAGATCTCAGGACCCGGCTTCCTTGTTGGTGGTGATGCAGCTGGTTTCGTCTTCTCGAACGGCATGGTTATTCAGGGAATGAACTATGCGGCTAAGAGCGGGATACTTGCTGCAGAGGCTGCAATAGCTGCCCTTGACAAGGGTTCATTCGATGCCAAGACCATGGGACAGTATGACAAGATGATCAAGGACTCATACATCTACAAGGATCTGAAGAATTTCAAGAATGTCACGAAAATGACCAAGAACCCGAATCTCTTCAAGATCTACCCAGAAGCTATCAACAACGGTTTCAAGAACCTGATTGAGGAGGACGGTAAGCCCAAGCAAAAAGCTTGGAAGACCATCATGAAATCCTTTAAGGAGAAAGGAGCTGGACTATTCACCCTCATGAGGGACGGAAGGAAGGGGATGAATCTATGAAGTTCACAGACATGGAAGACGATATTGGTCCCATCAAGGACAAGCTTGGTGTCCTCACCTACGTCACGGACGAGGAGGAGCACGCTCACATAACGGTCAACTCGCAAATCTGCAACACCTGTCCCCACCACCTGTGTATCTCTGGATGCCCCGTTAGGTGCTTCAACTTCTTCGAGAAGGAGAACGGGAAGATCGAGATGGTCTTTAACTACGAGGACTGCGTCGAGTGTGGAACTTGCGACATTATGTGCGATCAAGGTGCTGTCTCATGGCATCATCCCAGAGGTTCCTTTGGGATACAGTATGAACAGGGTTAGCCGAAAACAGTAGTGAGTAGAATTAACAGGGTCACTGCGGAAATCAGACCCAATCCTGAATATCTGAATCTATACACAATTGGAACTGAGAATATTATAGCAAAGACCTCAGACCTTAACAGGTCAACTTTGCCGTTGTTGAACAATGTAGTCGGGATGACAAGGGCCACAAGCATAGCTGCAGGAATGCCGTCTAGAGCTGATTTTATCCGCTGGTTGGACAGAAATTTGGGAGAATAAAGCAGGAAGAGCAACCTCGCCAGATAGGTAAAGAGACCGATCGTCACAATGGAAAGGAAGACCTCTATTTCAGTGTACGTCACTCATCCCTCCTCGACATGAACCCTGCCATTAAGCTACCTGCGACCATTATGGTGATAAGAAGAGCGCTACTGCTTAGAATGTACCCTAGAATAACACTGATAGCCGACGTTACAGTGATTAACAGCCTCTCTTCTGGATACTTTCTGAAATGGTCTACAAGAAATCCGAGAAAACTTGCTGCCACAATGAAGTTTCCTGGGATATCGAAAATATCGCCATAGGTGAGAAACAAGATGTACCCAACTATTGTAGACAGGTTCCAGCATACCCAAAGTATTATACCAGAGGTCAGAAGTACCCTGAAGAGGTCAAGACTTGGATTCTGCTTCCTCTCACGGTACGCCATGTCTGTAACAAGGAATGACTCATCTATCAGGAAGTATGCAACAATGAATTTCTTGAGTGTTGTCATCTCCAGTCGATCCCGGATGACTATTCCATATATCAGATGACGGAGGTTAATAATAATCCCAGTCACAATTATTGAAACGAGGGGTTCATTCTCAAGAAGGAGGAGAACAGTGACGAATTGTGCTGATCCTGCAAATATTACGAAGCTCATACTTGATATCAGAGGAAGTGAGTAACCGGTTGTTGCTCCAGCAAAACCAAATATTACTCCAAAAATTAGGATACTCGGCAAGAGCGGTAGCAATTTGTTAAGGGTGAATCTAACTGACTCCAAGATAATGTAGTATTGTTCGTGTATGTATTGAACCATTCGGTTGCATAGGAGAAGGCAGATTTGTATAGGAGATACTTGATACATTGCTTTATATAGGTAGAACGACATTTGCTGACTGTCAAGTCAATTGACCATCAGGTCATTTGACCATTGGGTCATGTGGTTTACAGATCATTGTTCATGATCGCAAACCGTTTGTCTTAAGAGCTGGTACGGGAATGATGCAATATGCCTGAGAAGAAGAGTTTGTCAAGAGAAGAAGCAGATCGTAAACAGAGTTGTGAGACTAGGAAAAAGATTCTCAATTCTGCTGCTCAGGTCTTTATGCAGAAGGACTACCATACTGCAACAACCAAGGAGATCGCTGAGAAAGCCGGGGTTGCGAAAGGATCTGTCTTCAATCACTTCAAGAACAAGGAGGAATTGGTGTATCAGACGCTGAAGTTTATCTTTACCGAGATGTTCAATCCAATGTTTGAGGCTCTTGCTCAGCTTCCCCCCAATGAGGCTATTGAGACGCTGATAGACTGGACATTTGATACCACTGAGAATTCTGGTGGTGTGGTGATGCTCATGCTTCAACTCTCTGTTGAGGTATACTACGGAAGGGATAAATCGGACGTCTCCATCGCTGTTTACAATGAGCTCGTGGAGTTACTCGAGGACTCAATAAGTTCTTCCTCTCCCCTATTCGAGGCTATGGGTTTCGAAGAACCACGCGCAGCTTCCCAACTCTTCTTCGCTCTTCTCGATGGTATTTCTGCCCATCAGCTTTTATTCAAGGAGACTCGAACAATGGAACAGACCCAGAAGATCAAGGACTTGATGAAACAACTATTTGTCAGGAGGAAAAGTAGGTGACTGAGGATACACTAATTAGATTAATAGATGTGAAACGAAAGTTTAAGCTAGGAGATCAAGAGGTTGATGCCCTTAGGGGTGTCACTGCTGATATCAGAAAGGGCGAATTTGTGGTTATACTGGGACCGAGTGGTTCTGGAAAGACCACGTTATTGAACCAGATCGGTGGGATAGATCACCCCACTTCTGGGGATGTCATTGTTGGATCTGAGACCATATCCAAGTACTCAGAGAAAGAGCTCACCAAGTACCGTAGAAGGAAGGTCGGATGGATATTTCAATTCCATAACCTCATCCCTTCGCTGACCGCGGGTGAGAATGTCAAGCTCGCCTTGGAGATGGCTGAGATAAAGCAGGATCAGGACGAGATGACTCGTAAGGCGATGGAACTTGTGGGTCTCGGTGGTCTGGAGAACAGATTCCCAGCTCAGCTTTCTGGTGGACAGCAGCAGAGAGTTGCCATCGCCAGGGCTATAGTCAAGAATCCGGAGATAATTGTCGCTGACGAGGCCACGGGGAATCTTGATAAGACAACTGGAAAGCAGGTTATCGACGTTATGACTAGCATCTGCAAGGAGCAGGGTTCGACATTCTGTTTGGTCACCCATGATCCTAATCTCGCTCACTCGGCAGATAGACTCTTCATAATCGACGATGGTATGCTCTATGAGAATGATCAAGAGCGGATGGCGATGTACGGGCTGGCTTAGGAGGTCTGGATATGGGAATTCTATTCACAAAGATGAGAAGGGACATTTGGTACAATAAGGGACGATCCTTCTCAATTATCATGATCGTACTGATCGCAACCGCAATCTACGGAGGACTATTCCTATCGTGGATCAACATAACTAACACATACGACAAGCTCTCGGAGGACATGGTAACTCACGACGTGAGGTTCCAGATCTCAGGAGTAAACGAGTCGTCGTTAGATCTAAACTCTATTGATGGGATAC
>JALWRB010000319.1 GCA_027077875.1 Candidatus Heimdallarchaeota archaeon | reverse complement strand
CACGATCCGTCACAAGAAGACGTACTATACCGCAGCCGATGCCAGAGACTATATCGACGGGATAGTGAGACTGGATGACTTGCAGGAGGTGTACGAACGGGTGGACTACCTGCTCGCCCTGACGGGTAGACCCGCGAAGGACAGCTTGGAGCGCAATGTCGTGACGATCTTCGAGGCGGCCGAGATGGTTCCCGACGTCCATGTGGGTATAGTTCTGGGTCCAGAGAATGCGGGGCTGTCCAACCGAGACCTGATGACCTGTGACCTTGCCGCCACCATCCCGTTGAAACCCGAGCTACGTACGCACCGAATTCTCAACATCTCCCACGCGGCTGCCCTCGCCCTGTTCGAGCTCCAGAGGAAGGATCTGCTGGGGATCGAGCTGGACACGGGGCACGAGCCGGTGAGCAGCCACGATCGGGAGCTCCTCCGCACATACATCTCGGAAATAGCCGCGGGGGCACACGTGCCGGACCGTACCAAGGAGTCCGCGGCTCAGGTTGTGGATTCGGTCTTCAGCAGGGCATTGGTCAATAAGCGGGAGCTAGGGGTACTACTCACATTACTCCGGGGGATAAACACAAGAATTTCAGGGGAAAAATAGACCCCTACCCGGTCATCTCCCTCACCCGTGGTGCGACCTCTTCACCGATGAGCCTGATGGCGTTCATGACCTGCTCCTGAGTGAGGAGGGCGTTGTCCATCTGGAAGGTGAATCTGTCTATCCCACCGAGGGACTCACTGTGCCTGACGATCTTCTGAGCAACCTCCTCGGGATCTGCAACGAGGAAGGTCCCGGTAGACCCGTTCTGGAAGTCGAACCGGTCCCGCGTGACGGGTGGCCACCTCCTCTCCTTGCCTATCGCGTCGAACATGACCTTGTACCCGGGGTAGTACTCGGCAACAGCCTGCTCCTTGCTCTCAGCCACGTACCCCAGCGAGTGCAGCCCGACTCTCATGTCCTCAGGTGGGTGCCCTGCTCTTCTGTGGGAGTCCCTGTACAGGTCGACCACCTGCCTGAATCTACGGGTCTCACCGCCGATGACGGCCACAGCGAGAGGTAGTCCAAGACGTCCTGCTCTGTCGAACGATGACGCTGTTCCACCCACACCGAGCCAGATCGGGAGCTGCTCCTGAACCGGTCGGGGGAAGATGGTTCTCCTGCTGAGCTCCGGTCTGAACCTCCCCTCCCACGTGACCATCTCGTGCTCCCTGATCTTGAGGAGCAGGTCGAGCTTCTCGGCGAAGATGGCGTCGTAGTCGTGGAGGTCGTAGCCATAGAGCGGGAACCCGTCGGTGAAGGAGCCCCTGCCCGCGGTGATCTCCGCCCTACCGTTTGACAGCAGGTCAAGCGTGGCGAAGTTCTGGAACACCCTGACGGGGTCAGCGACGCTGAGCACAGTGACCGCGCTGCCCAGCCTGATGTTCCTCGTCCTCTGTGAAGCAGCTGCGAGGATCATGGGAGATGCCGAGTCGAGGAACTCCCTCCTGAAGTGTTCTCCCAGCCCGAAATAATCCAGACCGACCTTGTCAGCTAGCTCTATCCGTTTGAGATGATCCTCCATCGTAATGAAGTCTTCCTGATTGGGGTTCTTGCGTACGAAGCTGTCTATTCCAATTTCCATACATGTGGTAGCATTGTGCTACTAAAAGCTTTTGCATCAGGGCAGACCGGAGCGCAACGGTCAGGTTGGCGATCCTGTGACCCCTACCCGAAGATCATGAGCAGGAAGCCGATGACCCCACCCGCCGAGAAGGACAGTGTCTTGGTGAACATCCTGCTCCTGAATCTGTTGGCATCCTCGGTGACAAAATTCCCACCGCTGTACGCCATGGCAGGGAGCACCATCTTGGAGCCGCTGGTCATCAGCCCTTGGGCGAGGAGGGCTGAGAAGACGACCATGACGAGCCCTGCGACCTGCAGGTCGGAGTGGAAAGAGAATGTCTCAGCGATACGAGGAGAGACCGAACCGAGGTAGAGTCCGAGGAAGAAGACCCCTATCCAGAATATTGACAGAGCAGTGTAGTATCTCCTCAGGCTCCTCCTCTCCTGCTGTTTGATCCGATCGATCCCCTCGGTTTCAACAGCCACCCCGTCCCTTTCAAGTTGGAATGCAGTGGGCTCTCTCTTCATCAAGGGCTGAATCCACTTGGTGCTATTTGAAGTATTACCCCTGAGAGATAGCGGATAGTAAGCTATAAACTAGCTCCTTGGTGAAAGGTGGTACAAACATACAATAACGATCTCCGGAAGGTCATTCGCTATAGAATGAGGACTGATTAAGACGACAGACTGATTACTAGTGCGTTTTCGATCTCTTTAGTCTTCTCGCCAATGGGATTGAGAGCACTCCGAGAAAGACGACAATGCTAGAGATAGGGGTTTCATGAAGTATTGTGGTGTAATCATTGTCGTCGTGTTTGTACTGCAAGGATATATTCATTGGTGAAGACCCGGTGTAGAATATGATCACCCTGAATTTGAAGATATCGTCAGAGGGGCTTAGTGGTTGAAGATATTTGTCTACCACATAAATTATTACATCATAGAATCCCTTCAAATCGATCATACCCCCCTCACGAGTCTTATACAATGATTCATTGTATGATCCGAGGTCTGTACTGAAATTTTTTGACTCGTCGAATAGGTAGACGAAGGTCGCGTTTGGATAACCAGTGTCGTTGTATCCCTTGGAGAATATACCGACGGCCTCATCATATCTCCACTTTATATCAGTATCGTTGAGCGAGATCACCTCCGTCTGGTACCCGGGACCCTCGAACGAGTAGACCCCTGTGTAGAACGGGGTAAGTTTGGCAGAACCCCCGGGGACAGAGAGGAGAACAAGGGCTATTAGAATTATTGTCTGTACTTTCATACAATCACCGAATTGAGTGAACCTCCAGTAAAACCAGCAGCAACCCCAACGGAATACGCGTAGTTATAGACATCAAAAACATCTAGATACCCATATCCATATCTTGTTGCAAATGTACTTCGTGAGGATTCATGCAGAAGGATCTGGTAGATAACTGCCCTACCAGGACGAGCATACCTACCACTTTCTGCAAAATACCCAAGATTATAGGCGTAGTGTGCAATGAGAACTGCTGCGGCAAAGTACGGTTCGCTGAAGCTTGTTCCGACACCATATCTCCATACCCGTGCAGCACCCACACCATAAGGATAGGGGATACCATATCCGGGCATGACAAAATCTAGCGCGCTTGTACCATTCCTACTATTCCCATAGTTCGAACAGAATGGGTACTTAGATGCATCTGAGCACCGGCTGGGGTTATCTCTTGCGTCTTGACTAAAGCCAGAGTATTTCCCCTTGACGGAATAGTAATCAGAGTCATAATGTAAATATGGTTCAGTAACCCACTTTCCTCTATTCTCATGGTCAATAGATCCAATTGTATAGACTTCTGGGAGAGATTGGGGAAATAGCACGGATTTCGAGATATTCGCACCTTCATTTCCAGCACTAGCACTAATAAAGATCCCCTCTTTAGAAATATCGCGTATTGCTTGCCTGACACCATCCGCAGCATTTTTGACTACAAACCATGACATCGTTATTCCTACGATATTGTATGTGTTGATATTGTTATAGAGGTATCTCCAGATTGTATCAGATCTTGTAAGATCATCCGCATAGATGCTTACAAATATCACATTGACGTTCCGCACTACACTGGCAAGGATGCCTGTGACACGGTATCCGTGCACCTGACCGGTATTTCCGAGGGTAGAATCAGAGACGCCACTGAGTGAATCTACACCTTTAGCACCCATTGTTTTTGCATATGAGTATCGAATCCCATTGTAGTAAAACGTATCTACTCCGTACACATACTTGATGATATCTCCCCTCACGCCGGAAGAGTATGTAGCTTCAATAGATTTCCACTGATCAACACTCAGTGGATCGTCAATCACAACCACCGTTCCTTTGTAGTCATCGCCACTCGAGGGTGCTTTACTGAGCCAGTCATCACATCCAATGTACCTTAATGCAGGATCAGTACAGTCCCCAACAGATTGAGCAGTGGCAAGAGTACCTGGAGTTCCAGTTGTCACTATCCTAGATTGTGTGTCGGCACTATTGCTAGTAGCAGATACACCACTCCCAGCAAATGCTGATAGAATTAACAGGAGGAGTATACCCCCCCCTTTAATTTAACTATGTGATACATGGTGAATCACTCAATTCAACAACACTTATTAAGTTTCTGTGTGAGCATGATGTATTAAGAAGAATTAATTGTTTATTTAATATAAATCACATTATATTCCCGATATTTGGAAATATTGAATTCATGAAAATAGGAGGAACAGAGCAATAACCCGACTACTACATGAATTTTTACGGAGGTTATCGCATAATTACTAAGTAATGAAAGGATTTAACATTAGAGCACAGATCACCCCATAAATAATCATAGACAGAAGGTACATCCTTGTCAAGGGCAGAATCCACTTGGTGCTATTTGAAGTGTTACCCCCGAGAGATAGCGGATGGTAAGCTATAAACTATCCCCTTGAGTGCGAGACGGCATGTACGTACAAAAGTGATCTCTGGAAGAGTATTAACCCAGGAACTGATTAAGACGACAGACTGATTACTAGTGCGTTTTAGACCTCTTTAGTCTTCTCGCCAATGGGATTGAGAGCACTCCGAGAAAGACAACAATGCTCGAGACAGGAGCTTCATGAAGTATTGTGGTGTAATCCTCGTCGTCGTGTTTGTACTGTAAGGTTATGTCGATTGGTGAGGATCCGGTGTAGAATATGATCACCCTGAATTTGAAGATATCATCAGAAGGACTTAGGGGATTGTAGTACTCTTCCACCTCATAGAACTTTGCATTATAAAATCCGTTCAAATCGACCATACCCCCCACGCCAGGCTCATACAATGTATTGTTATATGAAGATAGGTCTGTACTGAAATTTTTTGACTCGTCGAATAGGTAGACGAAGGTCGCGTTTGGATAACCAGTGTCGTTGTATCCCTTGGAGTATATACCGACGGTCTCACCATATTTCCACTTTATATCAGTGTCGTTGAGCGAGATCACCTCGGTCTGGTACCCGGGACCCTCGAACGAGTAGATCCCTGTGTAGAACGGGGTAAGTTTGGCAGAACCCCCGGGGACAGAGAGGAGAACAAGGACTATTAGAATTATTGTCTGTACTTTCATACAATCACCAAGTTAAGTGTGTTACGTCTTGGAAGTAGAGCGTTTGAATTTTCCCACCACAGGAATTACGATCATTCCAAGAAAGATGACGGATTCTGAAATTGGAGCGGGGCTAGCAAGTGTTGTGGAAACATCTCCATATTGGTGTTCATACCGCACAGAGATGTTACTAGGTGAGGTTCCATCGTAGAATATTATCACCCTGAATTTGAAAATGTCATCAGAGGCACTGAGTGAGGGGGGGGCATTATTAAAATTATAGATGGTTGAATATGTGTAAAAATATAGACTTCCTAAATGCCCCCTGCCAGTCTCATACAATAACGCCTTGTTATATGAGGATAGAGTTGTACTATAGTTCTCTGTTTCGTCAAATAGAACTACCATAGATGCGTTTACAGACTGGGGGTCGAAACCGAGGAATTTGACTGTGACAGCATCCTTCGGCCCCCATTTCAGATCGGTGTCATTCAGTGAGATCACCTCGGTCTGATACCCGGGACCCTCGAACAGGTATGTCGCAGTGTAGAAAGGGGTCCATATTGCAGCAGAGCTCCCGCCTGTGGAGAGGAGCATAATAGTCAGTAGAAGAACAGCCGGTACTTTCATGTAATCACCCGGACATGTGTGCCAACACCTATAATATCAATACACCCAAGTGAACAATAGTAAGTAATATTCATAAACATTTTCATTTCAAAGCTCTATTTTGAGCACCAACAAATAATACCAAAGGATCTAGATGATGGCACCCATAAATGTGAACTGGCCATGTATTGGCTGAAATCAGCGATTTTAGCCGAATATTAAGATGGAGAGGCAGCAAATTAGAGCACGCCTAAGAGTGCCTGTATGGAATTTCCACTCTCCTGTACCCCTATACGATACGGCACGGATCACCCATGTAGGAAACAAGCAATGTTCAAGCCCAGAGAAGATGTTCTAACGCGTTAGAACATTAGGTATATAGTATATTTTTGGGAAAGTATGTACATAGGAGGTTAGAGAATCTACCCTAAAAGACTACTACTGACACTACTTATCGGCGTGATGATCGTCACGGGTGTGACGCACCAGACGGGCTCCGTCGATATCCAGCAGGTGGTATACGATCAGGTGTACCCCGAAATCCCTGCCGAGCTAACCGACAGGGCAAGAACAGCAAATTTCATCCGCTCGACCAGAGCAGTGCAGACCTTCAACATGAGCTCTATGGATCAGATCTTCTACAGGGTCGCCACGCTCCAGCTCATCGACCCGACGCTGGCTAATCTACCGGCGGCGGTCAAGA
This sequence comes from Candidatus Heimdallarchaeota archaeon, assembly GCA_027077875.1. Classification (GTDB taxonomy): domain Archaea; phylum Asgardarchaeota; class Heimdallarchaeia; order Heimdallarchaeales; family Kariarchaeaceae; genus S139-21. The sequence continues at coordinate 9,142 of JALWRB010000319.1, read as the reverse complement.
GCCAGTTCATCGCGGAGGTTCTGCTGAAGCAGAACACCAACGGAGGGTTCGGTGCTTGGGAGAAGGATTCTTCCTCGCTCACCAGTACCTACCAAGCGGTTCAGGTCCTTGAGTGGCTGGGTCAGAGCTACAACAAGACCCTCGTTCAGAGCTACCTCGACAGGTTGCGGAACCTCGTCAGCGACGGGTTCAACTCGCACCTGCTCGACGGTGACAGTGACATCTACTCGACCTCGTTGGCAATCACCACGTACTCGCTCATGGGACTGACACCCGTTAATGTGACCAACCTCGTGAGCAAGATCCAGAATGCACAGAATCTTGATTCGACATTTGTCCCTGCCAACGAGCTCGGTGGTTTCGGTATGCAGACCAACAGCTTGAAGGGGATCTACTGGACCTCTGAGATACCCGTTTCGAGCATTGCAATCTCTGCCTTGAATCTTCTTTCCTCGAGCGTAGTTGATTCGGCCAGTGCCATTAGCTTTCTGCAGGGCATGCAGCTCAGCACCGGAGGTTTCGTCAAGTCGCCGTCCTTGGTCACGAGCGGGTTGTCGTACACAGCTGTTGCTCTCCGTGCCCTTAACCTCTTGGGATCTGCACCAGTTGATGCCGTGAAGGCTGAGACCTACGTTCGATCCTTGGAGCAGACCAACGGTGGCTTCCTGCTCAAGGACACCAGTACGTCTGCAAGTCTCAAGGGGACATATTTCGGGGTTCTCGCCCTGAAGGAGCTGGGTGTCACACCGACGAATGTCACTGCTACAGAGGATTTCGTGCTCAACATGCCGTTCCTCCAGGACGGATTCGGTGCCACACCCGGTGCCAGCCCCTCGCTCAGGGAGACCTTTGATGCAGTCGCTGCATTCTCGTACATGAGGAGAACCTTCGCCAAGGTCAGTTCGATCACGGCATACGTTGACACCTACGCCCAGACGGATGGAGGCTACGGTCTTACGGGATCATTCATGGACAGTACGTCACGCGCAGTCGCTATCTATGATATCCTGAACCTCACCCTTCCTACCGCAGCATCGACAATCAGCTTCGTCCAAGGTCTGCAGCAGACTAATGGTGGGTTCAGTAAGAAGGTGAGCAACACGACCACCTTCACGGTCTCGACCTACCGTGCAGTGCTGACACTCAGCAGGCTGGGGGCGGAGCCCACAGACAAGGCAGGGGCGATCAGTTACCTGCAGAGTCTGCAGAACCTCGACGGAGGTTTCGGTGGATTTGCTGGGGACACCAGTGACGTGTCGAGCACCTACCGAGCGGTGAGGGCACTCAGTATTCTGGGGGCGGAGCCCACGGACAAGGCTGGGGCAATCAACTTCCTGAGGTCCTCGCAGGTGGCGGATGGTGGCTTCAAGCGCAGTGTGGCAGATGTCACCCGTCCGAACAACATCTCGCACGTGATCTACACCTACGCGGGGGTGAGGGCACTGAAGATTCTGGGTTCTGCACCCACCAATGTGACAGGTGTCTACGATTTCATCGTCTCCCTCAGGAATAGGGATGGAGGATACGGAAAGCACCCCAGCTTCACCTCCGACATTGCTTACACCTTCACCTCCCTTTGGGTACTGGCCAACTATCACGAGATCAGCAGTTTCTCTCTCGGCATACCACAGGACTGGGGAGTGCAGCGCAGTCAGTACGACAACACCACAGTGTCTCTTAACGGTGGGTACGCACCCTATATTTACAATATATCCGATGCAACGGGAGCTCTTGACCTCTCGGGAGTGAGCTCGCAATCGGGAGAGTTCGTCATAGACACGAGCTCCCTCGCAGTTGGGACCTACACTGTAAACGTACTCCTGACCGACGTCACTGGCGCGCAGATAAATACGACACGCCAGTTGTTGATCAGTGATATCACGGTGAGCAGTACAACTACTGTGAGCTCAAGTACGACGTCAACGAGCACAACAAGCACTACGACGAGCAGTACAACGAGCAGTACGGCAAGTGACCAGGTCACCACACCGACTACAAGCACCCCTGCGGACACGACGTCTAAGGCCTCTCCCGGTCTTCTCATTGTCACCGCGTTCGTGGCGGTCGTACCACTCGCCATTGTAAGAAGGCGCAAATAGGTGGAATTACTGTGAGAAGATCAGCTGTACTTCTACTGTTCATCCTGGTCCTCTCAGCCACCGCAGTTGACAAGGGCGATCACACCGCCCTCGATACATTCATACAGAACAGCCTCGACACCGATGCACGACGGTTCGAGTCGATGGATCAGGTCTACTACACAGCGATGAGTCTGAGCTACCTACAGGAATTGATGGACATTCCATCGTCCTATGAGCAGAGGATCTTGGACCTCAGGCAGACTATACTCTCCTTCATATCCGATTCCAGGAACACCAACGGAGGTTACGGGAACTGGAAGGAAGCGATCAGCTCCATGGAGTCGACATTCCAAGCGGTCTTAATACTTGACGCCTTGGGTGAACCGCAGATGAACAGCAGCGAGATCCTGACGTTTGTCGACCGACTGAGGACTGAAAACGGAGGGTACTTCCCCCTACTGAACTGGGACGCCCCCGATGTGACCAGTAGCTACAGGGCACTGAAGATAAAGAGAATCCTTCAGCCCTCGCTGAATCTCTCGCAGAGTGACCCCCTGCTTCCGTCATTCTTTGAGACGACGTACGAACCACCTGTGTTCATCCTCGGGGGATCGGGCTATGGAGAGCTCAACAGCTCATCTGCGGAGTTACTGTCATCAGGTCTTGTCCTCAAATCATACGCACTTCTAGGGGGAACAGACCCCCATATAGCCAATGTTGCAGAGTTCGTAAAGAGCCTACAATCCCCCAACGGAGGAGTGGCAGGAGTGGTGGGAGGTCTGCCGACGACCGGTTACACCGCAGCCGCTATTGATTACTACCTCCAGCTCTATTCGGATCCGCAGTACAATGTCAGTAAGTACTTCCCCACGAGTTTTCTAGCGGATGCGGTGGACTACCTACTCTCCAACCGCCTTGGAGCTTCAGGCTTCGGGACAAGGGGTACCAGTACATCCGCCTCGTTGTCCTCGACCTTCTTCGCCGTGAGGACGCTCTACGGTCTAGAGTCGAGGGGGTTACTAAACTACACTCTCGACTACTCGGGAGTTCTGAGCTTTGTTGTATCTACCGAGGAGAGTACCTACGGTTACGGGAGCTATCCGGGAGATACGCCGAGCCTTACCGACACCGCCCGAGCGCTGCTACTCAAACGAATCATCGGGCACAACACCAGCAGCGGTCTCACCGCAGACTACGTAGTTTCCTCGTTCGATACGGACAACGGGGGTTTCGGGTTCCGCCCGGGAGCAACGGCGAGGGTGAAGTACACGTACTACGGTCTCATAGCCACAAGGCTCTTGGGTATAGAGTTCGCGAATTTCGGTGAGATCACACAGTTCATCCTTTCCGCACAGACCGACCTCGGGGGATTCAGCCAGATCGCAGGTGGTCGGGTGCCCTACATTTCCCACAGCTACTGGGCTGTGAGCACACTCAACCTGCTAGGGGAACTAGATGAGCTGAACAGGACGAGTCTTCTCCAATGGGTCGAAGGAGTGAGGCACCCCACTGGGATGTACTCCAACTCACTTAACTCTAAGGCGTCCATCCTCTCTACCTACCGGAGCATCGAGATCCAACGTCTGCTTGCCCGTGACGTGGTGGTCGATGGTAATTTCACCGTGGAGTTCCTGAAGTACCAGACCGAATCTGGTGGATTCGTCAACACCTTGGACAAGACCGTCCCCACGATGGAGGCCACGTATTTCGCCAGCCTGTTGGCCATGGAGTTGGGCATTGAGCTCAATTGGAGCAAGATCACTGGATTCGTCCAGTCACTGGAGAATCCCGACGGTGGCTACGCCCTCCGTCCAGCATTTTCTTCCCGCATTTCCTCCTCGCTCTACGCCCTCCAACTTCTGAATGTCCTGCAGGGGGATGCGGAGGTTGAGGTCGAGGGAAGGACCGAGGACTTCTTTGCCCCATTGGTCACGGTCGACTTCATCCCGAGACTGCAAAATTACGACGAGTTCTCAGGGTCGTACAAGGTGCTAGCTGACGTTCGTGATCCCGAGGGAGGAGTTGCAGACTCCTACGTAGAGATCAACTGGGAGAAGGGGGGCAAGGTCGAGTACCTACGGTTCCCCGGGAACCAACAGGAGAATGGTTCATGGATCTATACCTTCGGCCCGTTCACGGAAGAGGGAATTGTAGAGTTCAGGGTCGTGGCGATAGATGCCAATGGGAACAAGGGTACTTCTGACTGGTTCTACCTCACATCCAAGGCCAGACTACAGGGGGAGAATTTGGGAGAGGAGGAACCCATAGACTTCCTCGGGATAGCGTTCATGCTGTCCTACATCCTCGCCTTCATCGAGGGACTGTACCTGCTCTACAAACAGCAGAAAATGAAGAAACAGGAGGTGAAAGACATCTTTGACAACGAGAATACATCTAATTTCCACACGCTGTACCTGCTCATCTTTATGGGTGTGTTCAGCCTGCTTGCAAGGGTCTACCTGGCCACAGGTACGCAGATCTTTGCCAACTCACTACTGATCTTCCGCTTTATGGTTGCAACTGTCGTCATTCTTGCGGCGAAATACCTAATTGGTCTCAGATCCTACGGGCTGTTTGCACCCAGCGTGCTGGTCGTCTCGATGATCGCCGTCGGTCCACTCTGGGGCACGGTGATCTTTGCCAATGTCTTTGCTGTGGGTTACTTGGCAAGGATGCTTCTCGACCCTTACAACCTACCTGTCGGGTTCAGAATTGGAATCCTCATGCTCTTCAACGTCGCGACACTGGGGCTTCTAGAGCTCATGGGAGAGATCTACCTTATCCCCGTGCTCAGCGGTTCTATCTTCGTGCCCATCATCATCACCCCATGGATCGCGGATCGGTACGTCGCTCAGGTCAAAGAGTACGACCACCTCCACGCATTCACCCGGCTTGTGGTCACGGTCGTGATCACGCTGGTCGCTTACCTGCTGATGGGGAATGACACGATCGTCAGATTCATCGCCCTGCACCCCGAGTCATGGGTGATCCTATTGTACGTCCTGCTCAAGATGAGCCAAGTGCAGAAGTACTCGCTCTTCGACAAACAGAGGTTCAGAAAACTATTCGAGAGATCCGACGATCCGCTTTCCATCTCTATACGAAATCGCAATTATATCGCTCGATACAATGCACAGATCCTGAATCCGGTGATCAATAAGTACGATATGAAGATGCAATTTGAGAAGTGGAACGTCCCCAGCCCGGGAATACTAGCAGTTCTCACTGATCTTAATCAGGTGGATGCCCTCTTCGATAGGATACCCAATGATCCGCTGTTCCAGAGGGGATTCGTGATCAAGCCAACGCAGAGTCTCGGTGGTATCGGTATAATCGTGGTAAAGGGTATTGAGGACGGGAACTTCCGGGTAGGGTCAGATCTTTATTCCCCTGCTGCGCTTAAGCGAGAGTGCCGAAAGATTATTCTGGGAGAATACCTATCGTCTCAGACTACTTCAGACCAAGACATTGTCTTGATTGAAGAACTCATAGAGCCCAATGAGAAACTAGCACAGATTTCAACCGGTCTTCCCGATATCAGGGTCATCGTCTTCAGGGGAGTGCCGGTCATGGCGATGGCCCGACTTCCGACCTCGCTCAGTGACGGGAAGGCCAACCTCAAGCAAGGGGCCATCGGTGCGGGCATCCACATAAGAGATGGGAAGATCTTCTACGCTGAGTGGAAGCAGCACGAGATCTCCGTCCACCCCGACACCTTGCAACCGATCATCGGGTTCGAGATAGACCGGTGGAATGAGATATTGGCCATCGCCTGCCTGACACAGAAGAGCAGTGCGCTTGGATACGCAGGGGTTGACCTCGTGGTGGATAAGTCGGGTGACATATTCGTTCTGGAAATCAACAAACGACCAGGACTGGAGATACAGAACATTAACCAAGCATCGTTGATGAATCGGTTGGGGGTTGTGGAGGAACTCGATCTCGATGCAACTGGCCACTCCCCTCTGAGAGCAGCGAAGCTGGGGAGATGGCTTGATGAGAATGACTGGAGGATCGATCCCGATTCTCTAAAGGAGGAATTTGAATGAGAAAAGAACTGTTTACACTTATTGCCTTCCTGATGCTCATGGGAACCGTCTTTGCGGTGGTCTATACCCAAGAGAAGGATGATGTGGTCAAGGGGAACATCGACTACAAGCTCTCCTACACATACAACATGAAAAACTCGGGTCCATTGAACCTCACCAAGGTCACGATCCGGTTGGCACAGGTTAAGAGCTGGGAGCCAGTTCAGAGGGTCAGGGACTTCAAGGCACAGACCCCAGCAAACTTCAGCACGACAGATGAGTACGAGAACTCCTACCTGTGGTATGAATATGAGGATTTCAAGGTGAATCAATCGGTCTCATTGAGGTTCGATGTCAACCTGTCACTTCCGATCCTCGACTACACCAACCTGAAGTTCCCGAAGATCGAGCCTGGAGACGATCTGCTCTATCGTCAGTTCATGACGTACAACCCCATAGCGGACAATCTCGACCCCGGTATCCAGAAGCTGGCTGCGGAGCTGGCTTCGTCAGGTGATGACTTGGAATTTGTCTACAACGCGTATAACTTCTCCTCGACTTACATCAAGTACAAGCTCCTGACCCAGATCAGGGGGGCAAAATTCGCACTGCTCAACGGCTACGGAGACTGTGACGAGTACACCAGTATGTTCATCGCCCTCCTAAGGGCGAGAAATATCGGGGCCATAGAACACACGGCTTGGTTGGCTGACTTTGCACCAGGGTTCGTCACCACTGATGCAGGTGCTGCCGCACACGCCTACCCGATGTTCTACATACCCGGCTACGGGGTTCTTCCAGTAGATCCTACAAGGGGAAGCACCTCGCTGTTCAACAATTGGTTGAAGACCGATGAGAAGAGGATCACCCTGACGAGAGGACCAGACCAACCCTACAGGAGGTTGACCTACCGCTGGATTCCTAAGGAGAACTACTCCAACCCACTGATCGTTTCCAACTACACAATCGCCATCGATTCACAGGTCATTGAGTACTTCTCCCAGATCAGGCAGGCACTCATCTTCACGATCTTCGCAGTCCCACTGTATTTTGTCGTCTACAGTTCACTGAAGGGGAGGCAGGCGAAGAAGTTGCGTGAGGAGAAGCTGAAGAAGATGCTCGAGCCCCAGCAGAAGTAATGTAAGCCACACATCTCGATGAGGATCAATGATATGCATTACAATACCAATCCATTAGAGATACTGATTTAGATCCCTATTCACACTATTCGTAAATTCCTCCACCATCCCACTTGTTATCCTGTTGGAGTTGTCCCAGTCGATTAACCTATACCAATTCCCGAGGTGCTTGGAGATTATCCTCTCCATGTGCCCATATCCCTCCACAGTGAAGGTCACTCCGATTAGATTTTTGTACTCACTGAAATAGAGGTTGAAGTCGCTGAAGCCCAGTGAATCAGCGAATTCCTCCCTCCCGGTTATCTCCTGAAGAACCTGCAATACTCCGACAATCGCCATTCCTGCGAGCCTATTCGATACAGGCTTCACGTCTTGGTTCTGGTTGGTGTACTCCATGAGGACGAGCCCTGTGTCCTTCTCGATCAGCAGAATCTTGGCGATCTTCATCTTAGAGGTGAGAAGGATCTCGGGTACAAGGAGGAGTGACAAGGATAACGACAGGATCTCGAACAGGGATAAGAACTCCAGTAGCAGATAGGCTGATATACCTAGCAAATTGCTGATGGTGAAGACGAAGTCGACAAGGAGGACGAAGATTGGGTATAGAAACGGGATGTTGTAGCGAAGTTTTCTGCCGTGCTTCTTGCGGATGGAGAAGAAGATGTGGAAGTATTCGAGTGCCAACCATATATCGGAAACAACGAGGATGGCGACCTCTAGGGGGGTGAAACGGAAGGCTAAGCCTGAATCGACAATCCCGTAGGTGACGATGATCAGCGTCATCCCCTCGAAGAAACTAAGCACATTGAATCTTAGACCCAGCTTACTGTAGTAGTGAAGGTGTAGCCCCACGAGGATGACAAGATTCCCGACTATTGAACCAATGGAGGCAACAAGAAAGAAGAACTGAAAGTAGCCCTGATCGACCAGGATAAAGATGGAAAGGGGAAGCATTGTGATTGGAAGCAATGTCTTGAGGAGAATACCGGCTGCAATCATGACATGGGTGAGCACATGTATATTCGTCGAGAGTTTGATCAGAAGGCTTCTGATCAGGGCAATTTCACTGACGAAGGACAGTACGATGACCATGATTAGAAAAGCAGTCCCTAGTATTTCCACGACTATTCACCCTTGAATTAGAGAGCCTTAGAGTACATATTACAGGGGATTAAAACTCCGCTCTCTCAGATTGAATGAATCCTTTATCCAATCGATTGTATTTAATCTATCGGGTCTGGGGGATATACCCGCTAGAACCCAAAACTTACCTAGAGATAGCGAATTAGGAAAACAAGGAAACTATTTTTTTGAGAGATGACCACAATTTTTCCAAATGTACATTCGACAAACACGATTAGAGATTGTACATGGTGTCAGGAGTTGTTGGTGTACAGGGATTATCAAAACTGTTAATAGTAAAGCAATACATATTTATTCGCTGATTCATTATGAGCGCAGTAACCCTCACAAACTCTACCAAGATTCTGGATCTCGTGAAGGAATATCCGTTCCTCCTCGACGTACTGATCGAATTTGACTCCAAGCTCAAGCTTCTGAAGAACCCACTTATGCGCAACACCATTGGCAGGAGGGCTACCCTTATGGACGTTTCGAGAACTGCAGACCTCGACCTCGACGAGCTGGTAAGGCTGATTCAGAAGAGTATAGAGGAGAACTCGGGGAATGAGGTATCCATCGATGATCTTGTGGACGAGCGTACAGAGCTGCTGAAGTCAATTGTCAAGGATCTCCACAAAGGAGAAAATCGGGAGAAGCTCCGCGAGAAGTTCAATGCAACCCTAGGGGACGTTGACGCCTCGGAGATCGCGGCCATGGAGCAGTCACTGATCGACGCGGGAGAGCTCACCAGTGCTGAGATCACAGCCCTGTG
>JALWRB010000318.1 GCA_027077875.1 Candidatus Heimdallarchaeota archaeon | reverse complement strand
AGAATTTGATGAATCGGTCCATTGCCTCCTGTCTACTAATTGATACATGCTGACAGAAATAGTCAAAGAATGCCTCGACAACATAGTTATCATTGTCATTCTTGAACATCGCCATCGTCCCAGCTACTAGGTGTGAAACGAATTCTTCAAAGGTTTCAAACTGATCCGAGAAGTGTTTGTAAGCCTCCCTAGCATAGGTGGTCATGAAGTGATGGTCCTCCAGCTCATTAAGCGTTCCATCTAGATCAAAAAATAGTGTGGTAATTCCATCGAGCACATTCTGAATATATTCAGATAGTTTATAGGGATTACTTAGAGGGTGAGAGTAGTTGACTTATCGTTCGATTTGGATTTATTCCTCAGGAAATATGCCAGTGCAGCCCCAACGAGAAGACCGACAGTTCCTCCGTAGAGTGGTAGGTACTTGGTACTCAACAACTCTGTCACCGTGCCATTGATAGCGTAGCCAACAGATGCTGGTATTCCACTGATCGCTGCACCTCCAATTGCTACGAGTTTGGCAACCCTGTGGTCAATGACCTTGGTCGGGAGGTCCATCTCAGATACCACAAGATCGTCCTGTTCAAGGACAATTTTGCATTCCATAGTACCCTTGGACAAGGGCGTGACGTAGAACCTCACAGATACCCTTTCGGTCTTTGGATCTATAAGCCGTGTGCTTGGTTGCGTTATGCAACCTGGGAAAATTGCTCGTACGGTCACTGGTTTGTTCAGATCGACAACCGCTCTCCCAATTTTCTCCGTTTCTCTCTCTCCCGAGATGATATTACTTTTGGTCTTCTGAACCTTGAGGACCTCAGTGGAGATGGTCACATCAACTGGATAAGTCTTGGAGACAACCATCCGGTCGTGCCATCTTGTTTTTATCGACTTGAGGATATTCTCCTCGGTATCTGTGGGCATACTCTCTGGAGTAAGACCTGCTACAGATTGTGTCTTTCTCTCGGATTTTATCATCTCATCTAATACTACTTTATCTTCCTCCTCCTCTAGGTCGTCCAAGGTCTCCTTGGATTCTACCTTCCTTGACATCTGCATGCCCTTCTCCTTACTCACACCCGGCATAGATGGAAGGGCAGGCTTGACCCTCTTCTTACTCCTCCTCGCACGGGGCATAAGTTCTTCCTCGCTACCCTGTACTGTCTCTGCTGCTGGACTTGGCGGTGCTGGGCTTGGAGGTGCAGGACTTGGTGGCGCCGCAGCTTTGGCTGAGGGCACGCTTGGAGCTGGGGGCTTCTTGGGTGTAGGGGGTTGAGATGGAGTTCCACTGGCTTGAGCGCTTGGTATCTCTGCTGTTGTTTTTGTTCTTGTAACTGCAGGAGGTCCACGCGGTTTCTCGGTGTAAGTGGGTGTCTCTACCTCCTCCTCAATTTTTGGAATATCTGGGATGAAGGCCTCATCAATCTCCTCTACCTCCCCTTCATGGTACACCTCAAATTCTTTTTTCACATCATCTGGGGTCTCCGCGTCCTCTATAGTTAGGATCTTTGCTCCTTCATACCGTAACCCCAGCATCCCGAATTTCATCAGTACTTGGAATGCATTCTCAGGAAGTGGGAGTTCCTGTCCAACCATTGCCTCACCAAGCATATCCCCACTAATGTACATGGTCGTAACGATATCTCTGATTCTCTTCTTGAGTTCTCTAAAGAAGTTAATCGGGGTAGTGCTCTTGAGCGCAATGTGCAGGGCATCGGAGGAGGACGCGTCACATTTCACAAGAATGAGATATTTCTTACCGTCAAGGTATATATCAACCTCTATCTCAGCTAAATGGGGGATGATCACACCACCCTCACCCTCTACTTCTGCTTCAATTAGATAGGCACCATCCTCTTTTATCGGCTTCCACTTCAACTCACTCTCATTGGTATCGTAGAGAAGAATGGTATTGTGTCCATCCTGGACCAATCCGAAGGGGCCTTTCTGGCCATTTTCTTTTGTATATAGCCAAAGACCCGGTGCATTAAATGAGTCAAAGATGTCTTGGAACATCAAATGTTCCTCTGGTAGGGAAACTCCAGATTCCTCAGTGACTTTTAAAATTTTCACAATCTATTTTATCCGTTCACTAAATTAAAGTGTTGCAAAGGAAAATGGTTATTAGAAGAAATTCATTTCCAACTCTTCTTCTCTACAAGCCTGAGAATAGGGATACTGATCAGAGCGACAGCGATGATAAAAATAGGGGAAAATGGACTCGTCTTGGTCTCACTTTCTGAGCTGGAAGTGACAGATGTCGAACTGCTCGTCTTCTCAGGGAATGGGATGATATTAAGGGTCTCGGGACAGTTTACCTCTGATACAGCGATAGTTTTTGCTTTCACCTTACTTTGTGCCTTAGTTGTCTGGAATTCACCAGAGAGAACTTGAGCAGAGGCAACGTTAGAGGGGTTGCTTGAACCCACAAGATTGACGGTGACAACCTTATAGTACACTGTAATCCCAGCCCTTGCCTTTGTGTCATTGTAAGAGAATCCAGTTGTCTCTGCAATCTGGATGTATCCAGTATCTGGAGAGAGGGATCTCATGATCAGGGATTTAGTTATGGGACTACCATTCGCTTGTGAAGTCCAGTTTAGCTCTACTCTGCCCACCTGCGAGGAAGCTGAAAGCAGAGGCGCTGATGGTTTCAAGATCTGGCCATAGCTGGAATTAACGTATATCTCACGTGGTGTTCCAAAATTCTTATTTTCATCAGCAGGTGTTATCCAGTACTTATACACAGTATTTGGATCAACTCTTGTATCCGAGAAGCTCAAACTGTCGTGTGGAACCTCGGTAAGGAGACACCCATCTCTCCATATCTGGTATTTAAAGAAATCAGGCTCTGTGTTCGCAATCCATGAGAGATCAACACTGGTGTCTGAAGTAGTAGCTTGGAACCCGCTTACTTGGATTGGTGGACGGAGGTCGAACTCGTTGTACTTCATATTGAATGTGGACAGGATCGGTCGATGGTCTGCTCCATTAAGACCTGCTTCGGTTGTTACAACAGTTGAGTTTACCAAAGTGTCTACCATTAGCTGATTAACGAACACATAATCAATCCTACTTTGGAATTGACTGTCTACGTAGGTATATCCCTTAGAATAGGGGTTCAGCGACCTATAGACATCCGTGAACTGGTGAACCTGAGATGCCGCGGGGTCTGATGAATTCAAGAGGATCTCTATGGGTCTGGTCCCAAGATTGGAGTCATTTGGACCAACTTCTCCCACATCCTCGGGTGAGTGTGAGTTGAAATCACCCGTGTAGATGATAGGAACTTCTCCTAAACTGTCAAAGAAGTTCATGAGACCTTCCTGATCCCTGACTCTCTGGTCATAACCTGTCTCACAACAAGCGAGGTGATTTCCGAAGATGTGGACCTCAACACCAGCTATATCGACAATTGCATAGAGGAAATCGTGCGAGGGCTTGAAAGTTGTACCGTCATCAAGTGTAAGTTCTGAGAGTTGTGTCTTGTACTTGATAGGGTATCTTGAGATTAGAGCCTCTCCATCAGTTGAGGACACGGCCTGAGTAGCGAATCCTTTATACGGTTTCTCATCGGGATTCTGCGCATTCATATCTGCCAGAGCGGCATCAAATGTTCCATCACTTGATGACCACTTCCCCGTCTCGACAAAGAGGGCCAAATCTGGGTTTTCCTCCTTGATGACATCTATCCATGTGATATTTCTGCCTGTTTCCCAGATGTTGTACGTGATCAATTTGAAGACTCCTTCTGGTCTTCCCTTTGTGACTTCCTCCTGCGGTGACAGTGAATGAAGATCATCCGGAACGAGGGCCTCGGTCTTGAAAGACGAAGTGACTAAGATTAGTAAAACTAGGGAGAAGATTACTCCCTGAAGTAGCTTTGAGCGTCTCATTGCTATCAGGTCGTTCTGTCAGGAGAAAAATATAAGGTATTGTATTCAGTGTGCTAGTAATCCTTAGATATCCGTTTAGAATAGTAGATGAGGTCAGGTGATTCGATATAGTCCTGTTTAGAGAAGAACTTTCGGGAGGCTATATTATCTTCCTCTATTAGAGCTGCCCACAATCCGATACCTTTCTTCTTCAGGAGCTCCTCCGCTTCTGTCAGAAGTTCTTTTGCTATCCCCCTTCTCTGGTACTCGGGATCTGTTGCTAGTCGGTTAATCCATCCTCTCTGACCGTCATGAGTTGCAACAACAACTCCGACAAGCTGGTTATCATCAAAAGCACCTAGTATCCATGTTGGAGTATTCTCTAATCTGAACTTTAACGAATCATAGCTGTCCCTACCTTTGGGCTTGTAGGGCAACCCAGATCTCTCCCAGATTTTACAGATGCTCTCGTAGTGCTCAAGACCGATTACCTCAATTCTCATACCTATCACATCAGTGGGTTCTGTTGCTGCATCATGTCTCCTCTTGGATTAACTCCGAATATTCTCAGAAGAAGGGTTGAGGTGACAACTGCAGATAGGAAGTACATTGATCCAAATCCAGCTGCACTCAGTTCGGGGAGAAACATATACTGCGAGAACCATCCTCCGATCAGTGGAAATGAAGACGGTACCCCAAAGGGCATCACGGAAACTATCCCTCCTCTATCTGGGGTAAGGTTGAGCGCGGGATTCCCCATCACGCCCCTGAGAAATCCGAAGATAATGAAGAAGGGGATGGTGATCATAAGTTGAGGGACAATCCTCTTCATAGCCATTCGCTGGTTAATCTCCTGTATTCGGGTCTCGTTATACTTTAACTTGACGTAGAGCTTGGGATTCTGTGTTTCCCTCACTTCCTTCTTGAATTCTTCATGATCCATGAGAATTTTGTTAATGCGCTTCATCTCCTCTTGGTTGACGAAAAGCTTTGTCAGCCAAGCTGATAGGTAGGTGATGAATACTGAGACAAATATCAAAAAGATCATTGCCAATGGTGGCTGATGTAGATTCAGGTTAACTATTAGGTCGTGAAGGAACTCGGTGATACCCATAAGCCAGTGTCTAATATCCACTTTATTAATTCCGTTATTTGCACTCATTATGACCAAAGGTATTTGTTCTCAGGAGTACAACTTACCACATGAACAGATATGCGGTGTTCGGACTTGGGCGTATGGGAGAGTGCATTCTCTACGATTTGTTGCACAATGATGACTGCAAGGTATTGGGATTGGAGTTCAGCGAGATCAAGCTCTCAGAAATCGCAGACAGGTACCATGAGTTCATCAACAATGGAAGGTTGTCATTGGAGTTGATGGATGTAGATGCGCTATCCGAGGAGCAGATCTCAGAATACCTTACTGAAATAGACGTGGCTTTTGGAGCAATTGACTACTCATACAATTTCAAACTAGCTCGATCATGTATTAAGGCGATAACCAGCTACCTCGACCTTGGAGGTAATCCAGAGATGGTTAAGAAGCAGCGTGAATTGCACAAGCTTGCTGAGGAGACAAACATCACAGTCATCCCTGACTGTGGACTGGCCCCTGGGATGGCAGACATACTTGCCAAGATCAAGATAGACGAGATCGGTGATGTAGACGAGTGCCAGATCAGGGTTGGGGGGTTGCCCCAAGACCCCAAGACAATTCTCAAATACCAGCAGGTATTCTCAATACGTGGACTTACCAATGAATACCTCGAGGATGCCGTAGTCCTCCGAGACGGTAAGATAACTACAGTCCCGTCCCTCACCGAGGTGGAAACATTGACCTTCCCTGAGCCTTATGGTGAATTTGAAGCTTTTCAAACCGCTGGTGGTACATCCTCACTTCCAGAGATCTATGAGGGGAAGATCAGGGAGCTTAATTATAAGACGATACGCTATCCGGGACATGTTCAGTTCTTCCAGTTCCTCAAAGAATTCAACTTACTCAGCTCAGACCATGTTTCGGAACTGGGGACAGATCCTCGTAGAGTTGTGGAACATTTCCTTGAGCAAACACTTCCACAGAACGAACCCGACTTAGTTCTTGTCAAAATAACCCTTATTCAGAAAGGTGGGGAGAAACATGAGTGGATCATCATAGATAAGGAGGATCCAGAAACTGGTTTCTCAGCAATGGCCCGGACCACATCTTTCCCGATCAGCATCCTTGGACAGATGGTTGCGAAGGGACTGATAAAAGAGCGAGGGGTTCTCGCTGGGGAGCTTGTAACACCTGCGAACGAGTTTATTGAAGAGCTCAGAAAACGCAATATCAAACTTGAGAAAATATAAGATATTATCTATCTACTAACCAATCTAGGACGCAATCTAGGACGTTTTAGATTTGAAGTTACCTGACCCTGAGATTGTCCTTGAAGAGGAAACAGGCACTCTCGGGTAGGTGTATCTTCACCGTTGAACCCAGTCCCATACCCATGACCTTGTTCAAGTTCTCGCTTACGTTCACCGTGAACTTTGAGCCATCATTGAGGTTAAGGACGACTTGAACCATTGTACCCATATAGGCGAGGTTTCTGATTGTACCTGTGAGGACGTTCTCAGTTGCTTTTTCATCCAAGAAAATCTTGTCGTACCTTGTTACAATACTGACTTTATCTCCAACGGCAAGCTTCGGAGCGGATTTTCTATCTCCTTCCTCTGCTGTGTCCTCCATAAATGGATCTTGTAAATTCGTGTACGTAAGTGTGTCACCTCCCTCGGTCTTGACCTCTACTAGACCCTTTTCGAGTTTGGTTACCTGCCCTTCAATCTGATTGTTCTCCCCTACGAAGTTAGCCACGAAGAGTGTATCCGGGTCATTGAAGACCTCGAGTGGAGTCCCGACCTGCTCGATCAATCCCGCATTAATCACGGCTATGGTGTCTGAGATTGCCAGAGCCTCTGACTGGTCGTGGGTAACGTACACAGTTGTGACCCCGAGCTTCTTGGTCAGGTGCCTGATTTCTGTTCTCAGTTCAACTCTCAGCTGGAAGTCGAGGTTGGACAGCGGCTCATCACAAAGCAGAATAGTAGGCTCAATGACCAACGCCCTCGCCAGCGCCACTCTCTGTTGCTGACCTCCCGAAAGCTGTCCTGGTGTCTTGTCCGCTTGCCCTTCGAGTTGTACCTGTGAGAGGATAGCCATTGCTTTCCGGTGTCGTTCCTCCTTGGGTACCTTCCTCATCTTGAGACCGTAGGTCACGTTCTCCTCTATTGTCATGTGAGGCCATAGCGCATAGTTCTGGAAGATCATCCCAGAGTCCCTTAACCTCGCAGGTACGTGTGTTATGTCCTTTTCTCCAAGGAGAATTCTGCCCTTTCTGGGTGTGATGAACCCAGCAATACTTCTGAGAATGGTCGTCTTCCCACATCCGGATGGTCCCAAGAGAGTAAGGATCTCTCCGTCGTTAACTGTTAGATTGATTCCTCTAACCGCATGAAAATCGTCGTAGAAGATATGGAGGTCTTCGATTTTTAGTTCTACCATTTTGATCTCTCCTATATTCCGGAAATTGCGTCTGCTCGGTTCTTGAGCAGGACGTTGGTCACCAACAGGCTAATAACCTGTAGGACCATCAGGAAGACACCCATCGCAGCTAATTCTGCAATCTTTCCGGTCTCTTGAGCCATCTTCCATGTTATTGTACCATTTGATGTATCTGACACCAAAATGAGCGTAGTCGAGACCTCGCTCATGTTGTATACGAGGGATACGAGTGCTCCACCTATGATGTTCATTATTATCAGAGGGATAATGATTTCCCACAGGACCCTCGATTTACTCGCTCCGAGATTTATCGCAGACTCTTCCAAGACCTCATCCGTCTGCTGGAGTCCAGCATAGACTGCTCTTACTGTGAATGGGAATTTCCGTATGGTATAACTAATAACCAGTAAGACAGATGGTGCCACTATCGGATTGAGGGTGAAGAAGAGGTCACCAATTGAGAATCCTTCCGAATTCCCAAACATCCTGAAATATCCTATCCCAAGCACTACTCCTGGAATCGCAATAGGGATTGTCACCAGTGTATCAAAGAGGGTTTGACCCCAGAACTTTTTCCGGTTGGCGACATACCCTGCCAATGTGGCTAGAATCACAATCAGTACAGTGGCTGTGAAACTATACACAATGGTGTTATAGATGAACTGACCGAATCCATTCTCAAAGTCAAACAATTTGTTGTAATTCTCGGAAGAGAACTCCAGTGGCCATACTTGAGGTTTGGTACTGGAGATAATTATGACACCCCAGTGCGGTATAGTTGATACTAACAGGAGAACTGTGAAGTATACATAAATGAGGACATGTCCGATCTTACCAAGCTTGACAGTCCTGAACTTACCCGATCTACCCTTACTGACCATGGAATACTGTTTTAGTGAGACATACTTTCTTATCGCATAGAAGCCAATTAAGGCGAACAGCAATAAAAATGCACCTAATATTGCTGTTATCTGGTTAATCTCTGACGTGTTCTCACCGAGGAAGAAGTTCTGCATAATATAGAATGTAATAGTTTTAGCTGCTACTGTATCACCTGAGTTGGCAAAGATGATGGGGGTACCTAGGTCCTCCATTGCAAGGATCAGCACAAGAATGCTGCCTGACGCGATACCTGGCATGGCTAGGGGTAATGTCACAGACCTGGCTACAGTTAGTCTGTCCGCTCCCATATTCTCCGCTGCCTCTTCCAGTGATGGATCATTGTTCATCAGACTGGAGTAGATGTTGAGGTATATCAGGGTGAAGTAGTGGAGGGACTGAACGATTACGATCGCAACTATTCCTTGGAACAGTAATCTAATCCCAAACACTGGAATAAAGAACCGTTCGTTCAGCAGACCACTTGGACCAAGAAGTGCGTTGTACCCTATACCACTCACAAATGGTGGAATAACCAGAGGGATGAGGAGGAGACCACTCAGTATGGTCTTTCCCCTAAACTCTAACCTTGCCATGAAGAAGGCGGTCGTCAGACCCAAGGTAAGGGAAACCAGAGTTGTCGCTATTCCAATAATAATGGTGTTAAGGAATATTCCGTAGTCCAGACCACGGATCCTAATCGTGGTTATTCCGTCACCTGGTGCGATTACTTGAATGTAGAAGTTCGAATCATTGATTTCTGGGAAGGGATCCCAGAATTTCTTTGTATTAAATATTGTTCCAAATGCGGAAAGGTTTAGCTCTCCGTTATGGACGAAAGCCGCGTACATAGTGAAGCTTAGTGGCAGGATCAAGAATACCGTAAAAAACAAGGTAATTATTGGGATGATTGTCCAAGATAGAGGATCCTGCATAAACTTGTGCATGTACCTCTTCATAAAGAATTCAGAGGAATCGTGTGTTAGGTTTAATGCTTCTGTAGCCAACTGAGCTCAGCTCCGAAATTGGAGTGAGGTTCACAGTTTATTACGTTTTCTTCTGATAATGCCTATGGTTGCAATCGCCATAAATGAAACAGATGTGAGGAATGGGACGTTCTGAACAGTGTTTTCAACTGATGAGACAGATATTGTGGTATTTCCGATGACCTCTGGTTGAGTCCTAAGTTCGTCCACACCATCGAATTTTTCTAGTGCAAAGGCACTCCATTCTGCAATTTTCTGTGTCCTGAATTCAGGATCTGAGATGATCTGGTCATTAATCTTTGCGATGTCCTCCATAGAGATTGGGGGTTTACCCATCGCCTCGATTAACTCGTTGTACCTATTCACCGTGAATGCATCCTTCTTCCAAGAATTCATGATTCTACCCCATGTAGCTCTGAGGGATTCGTGAACGTCAGTAATTGAAGCTTCCCAGAGGTACCTCATAGCCTCCTCGATCGAGCTTGAGAGTGTCTCGTTGAACTGAATACCCTGGTTAGAAAGCGTCTTATCGTACAGTGACTTGATATCAGGTCTTGTCTGTCCGAGTGGTGTGTCGAATGCATCAGGTCTAACGGGTAATCTGTTGATCTTTGTGTCGAGCCAAAGTGCCTGTCCTTCCTTTGAGAATGCGAATTTCATGAATTCATTAGCAGCCACTGGGTGTGCAGGATTTGCTGCAAGTGCCATTGGGTCACCGTTGACAATCGATGCATTTTCAGGTACGATGTACTCAGTATCGGGGTTCTCACTCTGGGCGATAAGTCCGTAAAAATCGATGGTCATGGCGACCGCAGTTTCACCTGAGATCACTGACTGCCTTGTTTCCACTGATCCTCGGTAGATCTGACCATTTCCAGCCATCCCGTTGATGATTTGCCAACCTCTCTCCCAGCCGTACTTCTGGAAGATAATTTGGTAGACCCTTGTATTTGATGTCGTGTCTGGTGCATTACCTAGACCGATGTTTGCTTCTGAAGTTGAGGTGAAGAAGTCTTCAGAAGCCAGATCTTCCCATGTCCTTGGAACGGGTAGCCCTCTTTTCTCCAACTCCTTGTGGTTGACTGTGAATCCGAATGACGAAATCGCATTTGCAGCCCAGTACAGTTCCCCATCATCTCCGTAACTCTTCATGGCCGCTCCAGCTATAGTATCATTAACTGCTTCATTGATAGCTGCCAAAGTTGCGGTGTCATTGATCTTTCCGAGGGCGCCATCCTTCTGAAGTGTATTGAACAGAGTCGGACCACCCCCCCAACCTATATCAGCCTCAAAGAATGGGTTAGTCATAACCTTGTAGAAACCGTCATATGTTGTTGGTGCTTGGATTTTAACTTGGCTTGCGCTGGTAATACCTGCTGCAGCTCCGTAACTGCTCTTGACAAATTCATCAATAAATTTGTTGTAGATGATACTGTCATGACGTGTCGCAATTACCAATTTGATATCTGCATTGGGTTCCACATCTACTTGTGGATCAGTTGTACTACTACTTGGTTGGTCAAGAATACTAGCCACGGTGTTCGCTTGAACTAACAGGGAAAGTATAATGACCATTGAGAGTAATGTTATCTTCTTCATGATTATCCCTATATGATTGGTTCAAGGATATTTTTTGAATATTTGTAAGTTGCGATTTGAATGTTTCAAATTCTCCGAAATCAGAGAGCTCTAATCATCAGTTGTAGTATAAAATGTCGGGGGTGTATTCAAGTAGGTCTACCGCAAGTATCGATAGGATCATGATAAAGTCATGATAATCTCATTGTATTAGAAAATTTGATAATCTGAAGGCACGATCCGTTATTTCACGGAATAATATCGAGTATGAATAATGACGGTAAAGTTTAAAGAACGACTTGACACGTATAGCTCAAGGCTCACAATTTGGGCCGAAGGTGAATATCTTGAATAAGGTAAACAAAATTATCCTAGCTTCACTGCTTACCGCTACATTCCTTGTAGCTGCTGGTGTCGCTCCCGTAGCAGCGGATGTCCAAAAACACGAGGTTGTGACTGGTGCAAAGATACTGGTTTTTGTCGGTGATGCTTACCACGATGAGCCACTGAACTTTGTAAATGTCTACAACGTCAGTGGAAACACCGTTATGATGTCAACTAACTATGACTTCGCAACCGATCTCGCAACAGACGATTTCGACGCAGTCCTGATCTCCAACATCAACGAGATGTCGGACGCCAACATGACCGCAATCAAGACCTGGTTCGAGACTGGTCAGAAACTCCTATGGCTTGGAGGTGACTCCGACTACGGTGGTTTCTACAATGCTTCTGGTTTCGCAAATCCCATGCTGAACATGATCAAGTCACAGCTCAGGGTTGATGCAGGTGCAATTGCTGACTCACAGTCCAATGATGCCGCTTCATACCGTGTCATCGCTAACGAGACTGGTATCTCCTCACCCCTCGTAGATTACGTCACCAACGGTTTCGAGATTGCTCCCTTCCACGGTCCTACCTCCGTCTTCGGCTGGGACTACGCAAACAACAAGGGTGTAGATCTGAGGAACACCACGCTCACTGGCGTTGACGTTATCGTCAACTCCTCCAAGGCTGCAGAGGCCCTCGATCAGGATATTTCTCTAACCGCCTATGACTTCTATGCATACAGTGATGCTGGCAATGGTAGCTATCCCATGATGGCTTCCGAGAAGTTCAACGGATCATATGTTGTCGTCACAGGTGAGGTAATCTTCGACGACTACAAGTTCATGTACGGTAGCTTCACTGAGAAGAACCAGCTCCCCCACCAGGGTATGATGCTTGTGGACAGGATGATCTCTTGGGTATTCGATCAGGACTTTGGTCTGTACAGCACGGTAACCGCCTACCTCTCAACCGAGACCGTTACTGAGACTGAGACTGAAACCGAGACCGAGACTGAGACCGAGACCAACGTAGTTACCGAGTCTACAACCCTGACCGAGACTACAACTGAGGCATCACCTCTGGGTCTGTATGCACCCCTGTTCGCGATTGTCACTCTTGGAGCTTTCGTAACCTACTACAGGAAGAGAGAATAAACACCTCTAATTCGGTTCAACTACTAATTTAACACATTAATTATAAATATTCTATCAGTTAATGTAGAGGTCAGTCCTCATGCTTTGACACTTGTAGAAGCTTGGAAGCAGGATAACCCTGATTAATCACAATGAATCCCTCAGCGTACTTCACATTCGCGTACCTTCCCATGACTAGCATTGATCCCTTCTTATAATCATCAACTGGCCAATCTCCGTAAGCTTTCTTGTATATCTCTATGAATTTCATGATCTTGTCATACTGATCCGTGACATCAATGTAGACAATTCGTTCTCTAGGGTCATAACTCTGCGTGTACATATATAGAGTCAACCGGGTTCGTAGAGGGTCATATGGGCATCCTTCCTTTCTATACCTTGAGTAGGAAAGTGCATCAAATACCAGTTTGGATGTATTTCGGTGGTCGGGATGGCCTGCACCTAGTATTTTTGAGAGGTTCCACGTGATGATGGCATTTGGTCTAATTCGTTTAATCTGTTCTGCTACCTTGTAAGCACCCTCAACAGAGTACTCGAGGTGTGAATCTGGGAAGTCAAGGAAGTGAACTTTGAGCCCTATGAGCTTCTCGATCTGTTTTGTGTGCTCTTTTCGTGCTTTGATACGATCCTCGGGTGTACCTGGAATTGTAGATGCATTCTCACCACGTGTGAGAAACAAAAGGTGCACGTCATCTCCCGCATCTACGTGGTTGGCAAGAGTACCTATACATCCCAGTTCGTCATCGGGATGTGCAAATATAGCAAGGATCACATTCTGTACCATAAATCGAGCAACTGATTGAGTTTTCTTAAAGGTTAGGTAATTAAGATTAAACCGATCCCTCTGCGATCCTCTGTCTGGAGTATAGATCATTCAGTTGCAGTGAATGTTCGAGCTCTTCCTGCATCTTATCGAAGGTTGAATATCTGATGTACTTAATCTCATCGTAGTCCACGATGACAATTGCTCTCTTGCACATATTCAACTCCCCCTTGAGGTTCAATTTCTCTGTGATGCGTAAATCTTTATCGTAGTAGATCGTCTCTGGGCTCTCTGTGTAGTCCTTGTCAGTGGTTATGTTAATGACGGTGTAACCATTGTCTTCTAGGTTCTCAAAATCATTGAGTATTGCAATTTGCTTATCAGAGTAAATTGAGTTCACGTGGGGGAGAAAGTTAAGAATTAATTTTCCGGGGAGAAGTGTGGAGAGGTCGAATTCCTCACCGTTCTTATCCAGACAGATGAGGTCGCTCTCTTGTAGGTCTACCACATTTGGAAAATAGGATGTAATTATAAAAAACTAAAGATTCGGTTCGGAATGTTTATTCTGCATAATTTGCTAATTTCAGCATCCCTTCTCTTTTTCTAAACATCTCGTTCTTGTACTTAATTCGAATGCTGTTGTCAATCTCTCCTTGCTCCAGAAACTTCAGGGATTCTTTGTCACCTCTTCGAGCCATAGCAAGATGGGCCAAGGTCTTGAATTCCAGATTATCCCCTTCCAGAAAAGATGTGAAATCTACTTCTGTTCTCCACAATGCCAAACCAACAAGTATATTTCGTATGATAGAAGCTGGGTGAACCGAGAGAAGTTCTTGTGCAAACCTAGACTCTAGCTCCTTCATCTCCAGATCCACCGCTCTCTTATAAGCGATAGCTTTCACCCTCTTATCTGGGTCATCCAGAGCAAGCTTGACGATCTGTTTGGCTTCATCTGTCGTGAAATCTCCTGCCCTGAACACAGCGTAGAACCTCACATTCTGGTCGGGATGTTCCTTCACCATCTTCTTGAGCTCGGGAAGGGCATCCTCCTGCATTATCTCTGTGAATGAATGGACGGCAATTTCCCGTACATTAGATTTCTCATCTTCCCAAATTGCCTCAAGAACCAATGGTGCAACATCAGGAGTACCATACTCTCCGAGATCTGCAGCGATCTTCACCCTCTCACTGGCATCGATGGCATTGCGTAATCTGTGGGCCAGCATAACGACCTCGTCTTTGTCCATGTGTGAGCAGGTGATAGCATCTTTATATTCAGGAGGATAATTCTCTGGAACTTTTGACCTTCTTGTTCTTGGATATCGAAATCACGCTTTTGTCTCCGACTCTCCGAATTTTCTCTCCACCCCTCTACTTAACCTGACTATATTGTCATTGTGCTTGTAGTAGATGAGAACCAAGAGAGAAAGGCCCAAGACTACGTACGGGGTGACGCTCTCAAAATCGGTCATCCTCTGGCTTATTGACGCAGCCCTAAGTCCGAGGACGAACTGTATTACAACAATGGCGATGAGGTTACCTAGGCTGGTGAATCTCGTAGCTCCGACAACAAGAATCCAGATGAAGAGAAGAATTCCGAAGATCTCTGGGCTGAGGTAGAGAAATACGCCTGCAGTGGTTGCTCCTCCCTTTCCCCCTTTAAATTTCATGAGTATGGAGTAGCAGTGACCGATGACGACAGCGAAAGCAGAGAGTACCACTATCCAGTTAGGGTCAGCGATGAGGTCGGAGTACACACCATTTCGGGTGTATACTGAGGCGATGTAGACTGCCAGTGTCCCCTTGAACAGGTCGAAGAGACCACTGATAATTCCTACCTTGAGACCCATGATCCGGGCTGCATTTGCTCCCCCTGCATTGCCTGATCCTTTTTTTGTAATGTCAATTTTGTAGATGTACTTTCCAATGAGGTAAGACATTGAGACCGAACCGATTAGGTACGACAGGATAATTATGGGGATTCCAAGGTACACAAGCATCCGTGTACGGACAAGATATGAAAGTTACTCAGGTCGAATAAAAAATAGAAATTATATGAGGAGTTTCGCACCAATTTTTTAACGGAGCCTTTGAGACAAGGTTATGTCAAAAGAATTCGTTTCAACTGACAGAGCACCATCTGCAATTGGTCCCTACTCACAAGCTGTGAAAGCGGGGGGTTTCCTCTTCGCCAGTGGACAAGTAGCTCTGATCCCCGGAGACACTTCCAAGAAACTGAACAATCCCGACATCAAGACGGAAACTCGCCAAGTTCTAAACAACCTAAAGGGCGTTGTAGAAGCGGCCGGTACAACACTTGATTCGGCAGTTAAGATGACAGTATTCATGACGGATCTCTCAAACTATGGGGCGATCAACGAGGTCTACGCGGAGTTCTTTGGGGATTCCAAACCAGCTAGGGCTGCTGTTGAGGTATCTGCACTTCCCCTTGGAGCTGGCGTGGAGATCGAGGGAATCTTCAAGCTATAGATGAGTTAGCAGAAATTCCGAACCAGAGCTTAGTTTTTATTAAACAGAAGAA
>JALWRB010000317.1 GCA_027077875.1 Candidatus Heimdallarchaeota archaeon | reverse complement strand
CTTCAGAGCTGTAATTTCCGGTAAACGTGATGTTGTCCAACACAACGGTTCTGCTTGCATCTATCAAGAGGGGGATACCAGAGATGGTCAGATTATCAAGGATGATCGAACTAGCATTCCTCAGGACGAGTCTCTTACCATCGAGTGTTCCCAGCACTGATGTGATATTTGAGGAATGTATTGTCCCACCACCCGCATCTATCACATAGTCCTCCACTTGATTTAGAACCTGTACTGCTCTCTCCGAAGATAGGGACATTCCCGGACTGTTGGGGAGGAGGAGGAATAGAATCACCAAAGTGGCAAGGATTGATTTCACACTGGCTTATTCTTTTCATGTACATAAAAACATTTGGTGAACAGGTATTCTTCAGGGTCGAGAACGACGGTAGCATTTGTGACTGTACAGTTCATTCAAGAGTCAGCAGATCATATAGGCATAGAAATCTGGAATTCCTTGAGATCATTGGCACCAAGGAGGTGGTGGAAACTGTTGGTGAACGTGAAGTCGGTAGCACAATTTGAATGGAGAACTACTTGAAGAGTTAAGGGATGAAGTGAGATCCAGCACCGAGAGGTACATGGTTGATCGAGCAACAGGTCATAGCTGAGACCTCATTCATAACCAATCTTCAAATACCGAGGATTGAATTGAGTTTATGAATGATCTCGCTACTAATTTGGAGATATTGGAGAAGACGCCAATCGTTGTCAAGTCACTTCTGAATAATCTTTCGGCATCATGGCTTTCTTCTGGAGATGTGACGGACTGGGGCCCTATGGAAATAGTAGGGCACTTCATCCACGGAGAGAAGACCGACTGGATACCCCGGATGGAGATAATCCTCTCCGATCAGGAGGACAAGACATTTGTACCCTTTGACCGCTTTGCCCAATTCCAATATATCGAAGGCAAGACACTGGAGGATCTACTGGACGAGTTCGAGGAGCTGAGGTCGAAGAACGTTGAGCGTTTGCGATCTGCTGGTGTAGAGGACAAGATGGAGCGAACTGGTGTCCACCCCGAGTTGGGTGAGGTGACGATGGCTCAGCTTATTGCGACTTGGACGGCACATGACCTCAGTCATATCTCCCAGATCTCACGGTTCTTGGCGAGGAAGCTCACAGATGATGTTGGGCCGTGGAGGGCCTACCTCTCGGTGCTCAATTAATAGGTCACTGAATCATCTGGTCTAAGACTGTACCTAGAAACTTGAAAGTAGTTCTAAGAAATGGTCTCCACTGACGAGCAGTCGAGATCAATAGGAGAGAACGTATTGTAAAAGATAGATTAGAGTCTGTACTTCTTGGGTCTGAGGTTGGTAGACCTGCATCTCTTCTTTCTGCATCTGCGGGCGCCAACTGGTGCTCTTGCGTTACATTTTCTGCATACCCATGCCTTTACGAGTACGTCTCTTGCGATTTCACGGTGTTCTGGATTTGCAACTGGCATTCATAATCCTCCAAACTATACAACCTCCCTTACATTCTCCCCTTAAAAAGCCCTACTAAAGATTCCACCCGATTCATTCAGGGATATGTGCGGATATGACCTCCTCGATGAGTTTGAGGTACCTGTTCATGGACTCCTCGGTCGTGCCCTCTACCCTGTAGCTCAGGAGCTCCTCGGTGGAGCTGGGGCGGATGAGGAACCACCCGTCTTCGAGGTGGCACCTGACACCGTCGATGTCCACGATCTCGGCGTTCCTCTTGGTTGCGATTGACTCGACCTCTGCGATGATCTTCGGGTGGCTGGACATCGGGCATCTCACCCTGTACTCCTTGCTGGAGTGGTATTTAGGAAGCTCACCGACCACCTGCGAAAGCGTCCGCCCCTCCCTCTTCAGCTCCTTGACGATATTGAGGAAGACGACTGCGGAGTACAGGCCGTCGTCGAATCCATGGTAGTCGATGTTGAAGTAGTAGTGGCAGGAGAGCTCTGCGGCGATGTGGAAGTCCTTGTGCAATAGGTTCTCGTGGACCTTGCTGTGACCGACCTCGGTGAAGTCCACGGTGTACCCCTTGGAGCTCCCGTAGTCACGAATGGCTTTGCTCATCTTCACGTCGATCAGCAGACGTGGAGTCACGGTCTTGGCGAGGTGATCGAGGAGGAGCATGGCAACGTGGTCGGGGGAGATGACTCTACCCGTCTCGTCCGTGAAGCCCACCCTGTCTCCATCGGTGTCGAAGATGATCCCCAGGTCGAAGTTCCCGTCCTCGAACAGCCTCTTGAGGTGCACGTATGACTTCTCCTTCGCAGGGTCGGGGAGGATGCGGGAGAAGCTCGGATCGAAGGTCTCGCCCAGCTCGACAAGGTCCTCCCCGGTCACGACCTCCGAGAAGAGAGAGGTTGTTCCGTTGCCGTACTCTAGGGCCACGGACAGCTGGGGATCGCTGTGCAGTCTGGTCCTGAGGAAGTCGAGGTACTTCTCCACGGGTGAACGGTCGACCTCAGGGAGCTCGGTTAGTTCCAATGTGGGCGTAGTTCCCACGAGGTCTTCCATGATCTCGCCGAAAAAGTTGGCGAAGGAGTACGACGCACCTGTGTCATCGCAAACCTTGATCCCGTTGTATTCCTTGGGGTTGTGGGAAGCGGTTATGACGATACCTGCTGTGTAGTCCTCGGTGGCGCAGATGTAGTAGATCGCTGGGGTGGGAACGATGCCCACGTCCGTGACCTCCGATCCCTCTGAGCGAAGTCCCGAGATGATTGCTGCCCTGAGCTCGGGTGAGCTGCTGCGGTTGTCCGATCCCAGAACTATCCTTGAACCCTTGCCAAATCTCCGGGCGACCGATCTTCCGAAGTCGTAGCCGAATGGAGCGTTCAGTACCTCACCGTAAATACCCCTGATATCGTTGCGGAGGAAGATCGTGGACAGGTTCTCCCTGGAGTAAACCATATCCCAGTTGCGGTCGAACCTGATTATAAATCTAAAGCTATGATACTTCTAGGAAGGGTGTGACGAATTCCTTGGTGGTGGAGCTCATAAGGGCGCACAGTTCCTTGTCGGGAGACTCGGTGAATATCCTCAGGTTGTCCTCCGTCCCCGACTGCCGGATGAGGATCCACGACCTGTCCGTGAAGTCTATACGGATACCGTCGAGGTCTGAGACCTTGTCGATTTCCAGGTTCTCCGGGAGCATGTCGTACAGGGTATCGAGACTGTCGAGTATTCGAGCGAAGTTCTCAGGAGCGGTCAATCTGCTCGACGGGATCTTGATCTTGAGCGAGTAGAACCTCGGGAGCTCGTCCATCATCTGCTTGAGTGTCTTGCCCTGCTCTGCCATGATCCTCAGCAGGACCACGCTGCTGTAGGCGCCATCAGGATAGAGCGAATCTGGATTGAAGAAGTACTTCCCCGTCTCCTCAAAACCAAAGTATGCGTCCCTCTTCCTGATCCCCTCAATGATTGATGGTGCACCCACACGTGTGTAGTAGTAGCTACCCCCGACTCTCTCTGCGAGGGTGGGAATGATGGCGGATGTGTTGATGGGGACGACTACCTCCTTGTCCGGGTACCGTCTCCAGCTGTCGAGGGCAAAGATCGCTCCGACCATGTCTCCCGAGAGGGGAGTGCCCTCATTGGTCATGAAGATCACACGGTCGCCATCTAGGTCGGTAGCTATTCCAAGGTCCACATTGGTCTCTTTCAGGTACTCGATGGTCTTTCCCAGCGTTGAGGGCTTCGGCTCGGACTGCCTTCCCGAGATGGTGTCGTCGTCCTCGTGGTTGATGGTGTAGACAATGTCGAAGACGTCGTTCAGGACCTCATGCAGGTACGCTCTCATCGGGCCGTGCACGCAGTCCATGAGCACACTCCCCGGGATCCTCAGACCACTGTACCGCTGCTTTAGATGATTCCTGTACTTTAGCGTAGTATCCGAGTCCCAGTGGTTGTTCACGAAGTCGATGGACCCCATGTCCTCCCATGGGACGTAGCTCTCAGGCGTGCGGAGCGTACCCTTGTAGTACCCACCGTCACCATCGATGAGGATGATCCCGTTGTCGGAGGCAGGTAGGTGGCTACCGGTGACGATCACACCGACGTCGTAGCCCTCACGGACGGTGAGAAATACCAGTTGCGGTGTTGGTATCGGGATCACGAGTACCGTGACGTCCGCACCTTGAGCTGTG
>JALWRB010000316.1 GCA_027077875.1 Candidatus Heimdallarchaeota archaeon | reverse complement strand
TGCGCGGTCATCACACTGAATGCCGTCACACATTTGTCCTTCCTCGGGGTACTCATGACAATTCTAAACGAGAGGGCGAGGGAGGTCTTCCTCATCGGGCAGATTCTAGTAGATAATCTGAGCTCAGTCCCTGTATTCACGACATACATCCACTCGACATCGTTGTACTTCATTTCCAGTGGATTCGGTGCCCCGATAGCCCTTCTTTCAGCGATTATTCTGCCCCCCGTGGTCTTGTTGAACTACATACTGTACATCAATTCGGAGGTCTACACATGAAAAATTTGACAAAGCTAAATCTGCTATTTGCACTTCTAATTCTCCTCAGCTCACCCATACCCTCACGAGGACGTGTGGTTGTCGACCAGTTCGTGGATAACGGTATCGTTGACGAGACCTACATTGAACTCGTGAATCTTGGTCAACGGATTCACATCGACATCACGGAATCGACCGGTAATATCACCATCCGTATCGGGGACGTTAGCAGGGGACTTAGTCTCAAAATGACCTTCTCGGAAGATGGAGAGTACAGTACTGAGATGAATCGATCCGTATATGTAGTTTTTTCCGTGATGAGCACTCCCGACTTCAAGGGGTACCTCCGGATTTACACAGAGGGTGTCTCACCCACCTCCTATATTGCCATTGCGCTAGCAGTTCTTATGTTTGTCCTCGCGTTTGTGGGAGAGCTGTTCTGGAGGAGACCAAGTCTCTCACCCTATCTCTATGACGAGGAGGCCCGGATAAGCTTCCGTGGAATTGGAATCCTGAGTATTCTCATCTACATCTCTGCAATTGATAGAGCGATTCTATCCTCGATGTACGTCCCCTATCAGAAGGCCACAATTTACAGGGAGGATTTATACTATTACAACCTTATATCGACTACAATATTCGTGCTGTTAATTCCTCTGATCATCTTCCTTATAGTCCTTACGAAGAATCTACAAGAGAGACATGGGGTGTACTCGGTCTATCCGATTGATCCAGTAGAGCAGTTCAAGGCTCGGGTGATGGTGTACCTCATTACCTTTATTTCCTTTATACTCTTCATCTATAGTCTTAATATGATAAATGCAGAATACTCGGGATTGCAGTATGTGGGAGTCTATGTCCTTGCATTCATCACAGTGATTTTCGTCATTTCACCGCTGATTTTCCTCCAGATCCTTGTCACAGATACCTTAAGGACTAGACTTTCTTCGAGGTACATGCT
This sequence comes from Candidatus Heimdallarchaeota archaeon, assembly GCA_027077875.1. GTDB lineage: Archaea > Asgardarchaeota > Heimdallarchaeia > Heimdallarchaeales > Kariarchaeaceae > S139-21. The sequence continues at coordinate 2,920 of JALWRB010000316.1, read as the reverse complement.
CCCCACACTGATGTTGATTTATATATTCGTCTCAATAGGAAAACAGTTGTATGTCCCCCTCCTTCACCTTCTGTCTCTTCCAACTAGATCAGTATCGAGTCCTCCCTTCCCGTACCTCTGGCTCGTCTTCGCAGAGGTGATATTCTGGATCGCAGGGTTTGTCTTCTTGGATCTCAGGAAGAGGAAATCGGGAGTGTTCTTGGTCAATTAGTCCTTCTTGACCTCTGGATGGTCATTGCTGCTCTCCGTGACTGAGAAGAAATAACAGTATCCGATGGCTCACCACGTGTGTATCCACTCGAGGTTGCGGGTGCTGTTCCTCAGCTCATTGACCACCTCGGGAGCCGATGTTTCGAGTCTCTGGAAGAGGAAGTACTCCATCTCGACTCCAGCGACGTACCTGATCATGTCGAGGTTGTGCTTCTCGTTCTCGTCGGACTGCAGGTAGTTCCCGAACATTCTCTCGTATGCGGCGAGGATATCGCAGTAATTCTCCAGCCGAGCCCTGAATTCACTGAACTTCTTCCGCTTGATGAGACCGACGAGTTCGTCGACGATTCGGAGACTGGGTAGGACGTCCTTGGCCCTCTTGTAGATCTGGTTGGAGAGCTTGCAGAATCCCCCGTCGAGGATGAACTCGATGAGGACATGCTCCCCGGATGCCTCGAACTCCTGCCCTAGGTACTTGAAGATCTGGTCGATGTCCCTGTTGAAGTCGAGCGAGTGCGTGTGGGGGTACTTGAAGCGATAACCGGAGAGCACCCCCCAGATGATTAGTCTTATGTAGTCCTTCTTGACATTCCTGAAGAAGACGCCGACTTGGTCGTCGTCATCCAGACCGGTGGTCTCTCCTAAGTAGGTCTTGAGGACTCCCTTGATCTTGGGCGTGAGCTCCTCCTCCTTGAGACCGAGTTCCTTGCCATTCTTGATGATGTTCTCGACATGGCTCACGCACACGTCTATTCCGTAGATATTGCTGGTTGAGCCGATGATGAGGAGGTAGGGGGCGAGTTCTCCTTCTAGGTACTTGAATCGTATTGTGAACTTATTTGACTGGATGACCTGCAACGGTGCATTGGTCACCTCGTTGGAGAGTGCAACTATTGCTTGGAAGAGACCGGAGAGCATCACGGGGTCAGAGGATATTGGGTCTCCGATCTCCACAAGGAGTTCGGGGGGACCGGTCTGCGTCATCATGACGAACGAACTCATGCTATTTCAACCTCTTTCTGCTGAAGTATATTGACAGCAGGCCTGCCATGAAGCCTCCGAACTCGAACACTTTTCCTGCGTCTGCGAGGGCGGAGTCAATCAGCTCGTTCTCCTCTTTGAGGAACAGGATCAGGTCAATAATCTGCTTGAGGGCGAAAAGAAAGAACGCGGAGATCAGCAGAAATTGTGTGTCGAGCTTCTCGTTCAGCTTCTGTAATTTAATTCTCCTCCAGTTCTTCAAGAGGGAGAATATACCATAGCCTACAATTCCGAGGCTAAACCAGATGGCGTTGATGAGGATAATGATCTTTGTCTGATCGAACAAGTTGTGAGCGACTGGTGACGTGATCTGCAGGACGACGGTTACAATTCCGAGGAGGATATATCCGACGAGGATGAACTGAGAGATTGGAGAGATAACTTTCTGCTTCCCTTTGCTATCTGAAATAGCAGACATAATTATAGTAATCCCACAGATGTATAAAGACCTATTCGTCAATTCCTATTATCATGCAGAAAACCAGAGATACAGATTTTGAAGACGCATATTTGACGGCTTTACAACTTGTGAGATGACCGGTAAAACCGAGGTGGATCCACCCGCAGTGATCCCAGCTTCACGAATTCGAGTCCCATCATTCTGTAGTTATGCCCACGAGGAATACCTACCGATTTCATGGGGCGACACCCAATCAGCCCATATCCCCTTGACGAGTATTCTCGTCACGAATCTGAATTTTCCAGTCATGAGGATTATTATATCCTCGATCCTATGGGTGGAGTATGAAAGCCTCAGAGGTCTCACAGCTCTTCAAGGTTCTCGCCACTGCCATCCGGGTGCAGATCATCCTGATGATGGCGGAGAGCCCAATGAGCTACAGCAGTATACAGGCAAGGCTCAGCGGCATCACCACGGGCACACTGAACTTCCGCCTGACTAAGCTTGTGCCTTGGAGGAGGTTAAGGTTCACATTCCTAATTACCTACGGATTATTTGCCCTCTACGTGGTCTTCCTGCAGCTTGTATCACCAGTTGAGCAAGGAATTGCTACCTCGTTGATAATGACGATCGTCACTCTCATGGTCAACATGTACAAGGACTGAAAGGTACTAGAAGTGGCTACTGGGATGCTCTCCGTTCTCGCTTGTCAAGATACCTCCTCAGCTCGTGGATATCATCGTCAGAGAGCGCATCGACAAAATTCTTCATGCCAATTGCACCTATGATCTCCTCCAGCCCAACTGCATCTATGACCTCCTTCATCCCGACTGCATCTATGACCTCCTTCATCCCGACTGCATCTATGACCTCCTTCATCCCAACTGCGTCTATGACATTTTTTATCCCGAGGAACTTGACTGCCCCTTGGATATTTTTAGTTAATTGGGGGGTCTCATTAGCGGATTTTACCATCTTGTATTCCTCGTAATGAAATACCACTGCGTATGATTTAAACATTTGGTCGAATGTGGTTTCTTCCTCCGTGCTGACTACAAGTCACATGAAATCCTTCAATATCCTACCTGAGGAGAAGAAAAGAAGCCCGTAGTTTTCTTTACTCATTTGCAGGTGGTTGATAGAGATGACATAGATGGGGAACTCAAATCGAAGAAGGTAGATACCATTGGAGAATTTAGTATGACTGAATGTGGAAAGGATTTTTCTGGGTTTTTGGGTAGTGATCACCACAATACTGACTTCCGACGG
>JALWRB010000315.1 GCA_027077875.1 Candidatus Heimdallarchaeota archaeon | reverse complement strand
CTGGGGAGGTTCTACCTGCCGAAGGTGCTGCACTCGGACAGGATCGTGAAGGTCGTCTGAGAAGTTCCGAGTGGCTAGATCTGGTTTAACAGATCAGAGAAGGTTTGACTGGGGTGCTAATGATTGGAACTGATTTGGCTAGAGTCGAGGTGGCGGGAGAACTCTGATCGGTACATCTTGAGGTGACAGGATAATTCTCATTAGTACATGTTGAGGGACGGGATAATTCTAATTGACACATGTTGAGACAACTGGACAATTCTGATTGGCACAGGTTGGGGTGATGTATTCGATTGTTCAAGGTACAAGTGGTGAAATGGACTAGTGTGCTAATAACTTGAGGTATAAGCGGTGTTTAAGAGGGATGAACATACCTGAGCATGTTGCACACAGGATGAAGGAGCTGTGATCCTTATTGGTTGGAGTGGATGATTAAGACAGGGTGGTTTATTGTCGGCGAGATGGGACTTGTCCTCGATCTGTTGCCCTGTCCTCCTTCCAGAAGTCACAGGGTCTAGTACTTGTAGTACACTTTGCACAATTGGATAGAATAGTCCACGGTGATCCACAAACCGTTAAATAGTACGGACCTCATCGGAGATTGAAATGGAGGGAAAGGAGTGGTAGATTCTCTTACTTCAAATCACGTATCTGCGGTTGCGGTCATTCCCGTCGAAGCTGGCCACCTGAACAGCGAGGGCATGGTCAAGAAGGGCAAGTACGACATAGCGTCGGTGAAGAGGTTCAGGAAGGGCGGAGAGGACATCCCCTACGTCTCTGCACAGGCCTTGAGAAAGTACATCAGGGACTACATGGAGATCGCGGTCAACCAGCCGGGATACTACCAGCGGATCCTCAGGAAGACGACGAAGAAGGATCCAGTAGTTGCTGATCCCGTCGAGTACTTCGAGGACGACTACCTTGGATTCAGCCATCCGCTGTACACAAATCCTAATGACGACTGCTTCGATGACCGCCTGCTCGCCTCTGCGATGAACAGGAGGTCGCCGTTCCTCACCACGGGGCTCATCGGGATCGAGGGGTTGAGCAGGATCAGTGCATCGGAGGGCTGGGTCCATCCCACTCTAGGAACTCCCTTGCCGTATAAAGCCGAGTTCTCCACAGGTTACTTCCAGGGTATATTCGCCTTGGAGCTGTGTAGGATCGGGAGGTACGAGAACTACGGTGATGTGATCGAGATGGATCCCACCGTGCTCAAGCTCCATCGAGGAGAGCTGGAGGTCGAGGAGTCTGATACCAAGACCGCCTATCTGCTAAGGGATAGGACAGAACGACAGAGGGTTGCTCTCGACTTCTTCTTCGACTCTATCATGAACCTCTTCGGGGGTGGCAAGGCCACCATGTTCGCCACCAGCCTGTCACCCGCATTGCTGATCGGCGTGACAAGCGAGTACGCCCTGCAGTTACCAAATACGATTTTCAAAACCGGAGCTGGCGGCACCCTGCAGATGGACTTCGACGTCCTGTCAGATTTCGTCGAGACGTGGGGTGAGCGGCTGAGCTCTCCTGTAGCTATTGGGTACAGAGCAGGAACGATGGATCGACGAGAGGAGAGGAGACTGACCGAGTTCTGCCAGAGGAATTCCGCTTTCCAGCTCACGACTCCCGGAGGGGTGAGGGACATACTGGGGGTGAGTCCATGAGCGTACCTTTCTCGACCGAGCAGAACCCCGATACCAGAGGTTTCAGGGCCTACATGGCATCGAGGTTAGACGAACTTGGAAAATTCGGTGACACTCCGGTCCCCCTCACAGGCAATCCATACACGGACAACGCTATAATGACGGTGACCACTTTGCATCGTATGTACTTTGGGAGTGAAGTAGACCCGGTTGACCTGAGGTTCAAGCACATCCTCGACGTCTTCGCACACGGCGCTAAGGGATACGAGTACGGGAGAGAGCTTGCATGGATAAACAAAGCTGCAAATGCTACGCTCTGGATATTCCCTAATAACCCACTTTTTCATCAGAGCTATACTGACTCTGATTCATCTAACCCTGTATATTTACCTCAGGGTGATTCAGGACCTTCGATCTTGGCAGAACAGATCTATCTCTACTATCTCTTAGAGTTCCTCTCGGATCTCACCTCGGAGACCCCAGGGAGGTTCTGCTCCTTCTGTGGTTCCAACAGAGTCTTCAATTTTGATCGTAGAGAGAAGTATGTTAAGGCAAATGCTTTACACAAGGAGGGGAAGAAATTCACACTCGGATTAAGTAGAAGCTGGTACCCCCTCGTTGGTACAATTAAAGAGGCTCAGGCATACCACGGGTACTCTGAACAACCCAAGATCTGCGGAACATGCCTTTTCCTTGTCCACTACCTGCCCATGGGAACAAGGCTCTTCAAGGGCAAGCTGGTGCTCTTCCAGACTAACGATGTGGACATTACACTCGCCCTCACCCAAATGAATGTGTCGGAGTTCTATGACCGCTACTCAATCGGGATGTCTGGGCTGAAGTCCCCAGGTACAGGGGAGGGGTCATCCTCATTCTACATCCACCTACTCGAAATCTTCAGGGAGATCGCTACTCTCAAGGGTGTAGATGAGATGGAGTTCAGATCTAACCTTACGCTCTGGATATTTTCTAATGAAAACAAAAAACCGTATTCTGAGATTGAAGAAATACCCAGCAGGGTTCTGCTCAATCTCCACCTCATCGACCTACACTGGGAGAAGGAGCTTAGGAGATTCCTCGTCACTGATAAGAAGACGAGGGGCTCGTTTATCGACTCCATTACTCTAGGAAAGGAGTACCTCAGCTTCTACCCCAAGATATCCAACGACCTGCCTTCCTTGGACTTTTTCGAATTCTACCAGACAAGGATCATCGGTAGACCACCTGCGGTTCTCAATTTCATAAGGATGGTCTCGGATATCGTAAGGGAGAAGAACTCACGCAAGGCAATAGATGCAGGGTTGAAAGAAGGATCCTCCACAACGATCAGACAGATGGTGCATACCGCTGTCATCGAGGGAGTGAGCTCAGGAGATTTGGACGTCTCGAACGCACTTTACTGGATTATGGTCGAGACGGGACGCAGTGGCTACAGACCATTCCAGTACTATCTGCATCCCAAGGCTGAGTACAGCACCGCACCCGTCGAGAGCATCGAGGTTCCCGCGGATCTCAACGTCTTCATGGCTCCCTGCTCATCCTACCTCAGCAGGGCTTACGCTCGTGGAGGTTTTAACCCGCACAGCTTCACAAGTGCTCTCAATCAGGAGTCGGTGAACAGGTTCAACACCGAGCTCATCAGATTGGGGAACCTCACCCCCGGGCTTGGCTGGAAGAGGCTGGCAGACCTGCAGAGCGAGGTGCAGGTTCTCTTACCCAACCGCTACTTGATCCACATGGTGTTCAGGCTGATCTGCATAGACCTCATGCAACGAGAGCAATTCGAGGAGAGAGCTCTTGCAGTCGAACCCTATTCCTCTGTCGAGGAGCTGGAGGAGGACTCCCTCCTGACCGAATCCCTACTACAGTCGATCTACCAGTACCTGAAGATCAGGGCAGTGGACGAGGAATTCGGTCTGCCGAGAGCGGTCAACGATCTGATCCGACTCATCAGCGAGAGTGGCAGGTCATTACCTTCATTGATCTACTACCTGGAACAGAAAGGTGTTCAGGTCGACGAGTACGACTTCCTATCGAGCCAAGAACTCTACGAGTCGTACAAGGGGGAGGACAATCCCTCCTTTTCATGGTACTCCATGAAGCAACAACTTCTCAACTACCTCAACCAGCTGGTTCTCATCGAGGGCTGGCAGGTACAGGTGGAGAACGAAATCGAGGCGATAGAATGAAAACGCTATACGACATATCAAACCGCAAGACCAGATTTATCACTGCGTCGTTCGCAGTCCATGCAGACGGCGCCTTCCTGAATGGTGCTGGTCCTGACAAACGGGGGGAGAACAGAAATAACTCCACCGTGAAATCCTACTGGAGGAACAAGACACCCATACCATACGTCAGCGCACAGGCATGGCGTCGGTGGCTAAGGAACACCCTTGTAGAAGAGGCAGGATGGGAGCCGAGCACGATCGAGCCCGTCATGTTCTCGGACAAGGGAGCCTCCAAAAAGATTGCAGGAAAACTCGACCCGCTCAACTACCCCGAGGACGACAT
>JALWRB010000314.1 GCA_027077875.1 Candidatus Heimdallarchaeota archaeon | reverse complement strand
TAAAGATGATAGTCTGCCACTCAGGATCCCAGTACTTCACCTTGTAGTTCCCCTCCCAGTCTGGGTTCTCCCCGTCCATCCACACAGGGGGAGAACTCAACCAGCTCTCGTCAAAATAGTATCGATAGTCCTCAGCTTCCCCTATAGAGATATAGCTTACTACCCGTTTGCCGTTTGATTGGAGGTCCGTTATCTCTTGTTTGGTAAAAGCAGTGGAATCCGTGCCATCCTTAGAGTAATCAATCACGAGAATATCAACATCGAACGACCTCAGGGCATCTAGATCGTAGTTCTGAAGCTGATACCCCCACGAATTCATTTGATTCGAGCTCCCTGATACTGCAGATACTAAGATCAGGATTCCAAAGAATAGGTAGGGTTTCATACGAAGATAACGAACCTCAAGATATTTAACCCTAGCGTGAATATTGTAGAAAGTACAGACAGTTGGTAATTCTTTCATTCATCTGAACACAGTTCGTCCGAAATTCTCCGAGAAAAACAGCCCACATACGAGAAAATTACACATTATCGCACCGAATGACCTATATATCGAAACTGTATCGTTGATGTATTGACGGAAACTGAAAGTGAACAAATTTCAGAGGAAATCGTCAAGGAGACCTCCACATCTAGGCAACCTGTGGTCAGGGCAGCCATCTGGTTTGGTCTCGTGCTCTCTCCTCTGATCATACTCTACATTCTCTTTGTCATCATCGACCTCTTTGCTGATCCAGCGCAGGGGACGATTACAATAGACCCCATGGGACTGCTGTACCGCAGTATCCTGTGGGGATCGTTTTATCTCTCGATGGCCATCGGGTTGACGCTTGGATATAAGATCTTCAAGTTTGCCAATTTCGCAGTTGGTGAATACTTCCTCATGGGAGGATATGTCGCGGTGTATATGGGCTCGACAAAGTACTTGTACTCGACTGCTTCCAACCCTGACCCGAACGTCCTGTGGTTCGCACTATTCATGGCATTCATCGTCTGTGGTCTGTACGCCATACTCGTGGATATCATCGTGTTCAGGCCGCTTCGGAACAGGGGTAGCTCTCAGCAGACACTCATGATAAGTTCATTGGGTGTGTCCTTAGCCACCAGAGCGATTATTGCCATGAGGTTCGGTTCAGCCAATATGAGCTTCTTCACAACCCAGGGTCAGATCAGTTCTGAGACCCAGAGTACAATGCCCACACTTCTCTACAGGATCCCCTTGTTCGCTTCTCTTCCCTCAGTAGATCTGACATACTCAGACGGCTCTCCAACTGTCCTGATAATCAACCAGATAGATGTGATCACCATGGTTACCCTGTTCACTCTCGTGGTCCTCTTCTTCGTCTTTCTCAAGAGTACGAAAGTAGGGAAGGCAATGAGGGCGACGGCGAGTAACCCTGACTTGGCAGCTGCGTCAGGGATCAGCACAACGAAGATTTACAACATCAGTTCATTCATCATTGGGGGTATAGCGGGCGTGGGTGGTGTACTGTACGTAGCCAAACTGGGTATCGGTCTTGAGGATGCAATCTTCCTGATCATCCCCGCGTTCGCGGTTGTGGTGCTAGGTTCCGTGGGCTCTCTCATCGGAGCTTTGGTTGCAACCTACATCGTTGGATTCGCAAGAGTGTACAGCTCTCCGATACTCTCGGGAATGCAGGAACCTACTGAGAGAAGCAACCTGAAGGCATACGTCGACATCGTACCATTCTTCCTCCTTGTGCTCGTCCTGCTCGTTCACAATCAGGGGATAGGGCTTGGACTGGAGAAACGGTTTAACAAATTCACCTTCAGGGGTCTATTCAAAGGAGGGGACGAGGAATGAGTGAGGGCAGTGATCCCATGGGGGAGGATCCCAACTTCTTCGAGACGATTGGAGCACCACTCAGTAAATTCGTCATCGTTAAGACGTTTGGAGCGGCATTCAAGGAATTCTTCAGCCGAGCCTTAGATAAAATTGAGAGAAAGGAGATCGATGTCTCAAGCCCAACGGGAAAGGTATACAATTACGTCCACCTCATATTCTTTGTCCTTTTCTATCCTTTTCTGCTCCTGGGGCACATGGTCTCGGGTTTCACCGAGGTCATCAGTACGGAGACACTCCACAGGTTCCCTAAGGGGAGAAGGGATAAGGTACTGCAAGATAGGATCTTCATTGTAGGAATGACCATTGTCCTTGTACTGATCCTGATCCAGCCCTCAGATCCAAGTAAAAAGCTCTTCGTAATCTCGTTCTTAGTTTTCCTCATATGCTACTATTCAATCATGGCAATGGGGCTCAACATCCAGACAGGAGCAACTGGAATCGTGAACTTCGGAGTTATATTCTTCGTCGGGATCGGGATGGTATCCAGTGCAGTTCTTTCTACCAAGGGTATCTCCTTATTTGGACTTAAGATTATTCTCGATCCTATCTCCTCTATGCTGGTTGGGATGGTGATATCAGCAGTTGTCGGATATTTACTAGCCTACCCTGGTCTCAGACTAAGGACAGATTACTTCGCGATTATCACCATAGCATTGGGAGAGTTCCTGAAAAGGATGCTCCTTGCAGAGCCCACCTTCCAGACCGACAGGCCATGGGGTTCCAGCATAGGCATTAGCAACATCCCCGCACCGTTCAAGGACGCTCTTGACAACAACAGATTCGGGATCGAGTACGATACAATTCTGGCTCTGATTGCCATAATCTTCATGGTAATCGTCCTTGTGATCTCCAAACTTCTCTTGAGATCCCCATACGGAAGGGTTCTCCGAGGGATCAGGGAAGACGAGCAAGTTGTCGCCTCCTATGGCTATGATGTCTTTAAATACAAAGCGTCAGTTCTGGCAATTGGTGGAGCAATATTCGCCATGGCGGGAAGCATGTGGGTATGGAAAGTAAGCAGCATATTCCCTGGCTCTATCGCAGTAATCACGACATTCTACGTATGGGCTGCGTTCATTATTGGCGGAAAGGGAAATAGCAAGGGAATGATCCTAGGTGCATCAGTCATTGCCATCACCCAGTATTCTGTCGACAACCTTAGCACGATAAGCTTAGCAGAGAGACCGAAGACCTTTTTAGCAGTTCTTGACTTCTTCTTCAGGATAATCGCGGTTGATATTGGTGGTGCGATATTCGGTGATTCGACATGGCAGAACTCTTTCACAAGTCGAGAGGATGCAATGGTCGATACCAGCTTCATCCAGCTGTTCATCGTCGGCGCTCTGATCATTCTCTTCCTAAGGTATATGCCCGATGGAATCCTCCCAGAGTTACCATACACCCCTAAATCTGAATCGCATGGTCGATTCGAGGACGAGGAACTTCTCATCGAGAAAATGAGAAAGACATCGCAAGTATACACTAAGGAGGAGAAGACATGACAGAGGTAGCATTGTCCGTCAGGGGTCTCTCGAAGAGCTTTAGTGGTCTGAAAGCTGTCAACAACATCCACTTCGATCTCAAGAAAAACGAAATCATGGGACTAATTGGACCCAATGGTAGTGGGAAATCCACGACCTTCAATACCATAACGGGGATAATCCCTGCAGATTCGGGTTCCGTAAAGGTCTTTGGGGAAGAGGTCATGGGGAGACCCCCACATGAGATTAGCTCTCTAGGACTTTCGAGAACCTTCCAGAATACAAGATTGTGGAGGGAACTCACAGTCCTTGAGAACCTGATGATACCTCCCAAGAATCAGTTTGGGACCTCTGTCCTCAACGCTCTGATGCCTTGGAAATACAAAAAGCAAGAAGGGGAATTGATTGAGAAGGCGTACACCATCCTCAAGCTCCTCGAAATCGAGCATATGGCCGAGAACTACGCCTCCGAACTCTCGGGGGGTCAGTCCAAGCTTGTGGACATCGGTAGGCTCCTCATGAGCGACGCCAAGATCCTTATGCTGGACGAGCCGGTGGCAGGTGTAGCAGGTCCCTTGACAGAGAAGATCTTCCAGACCCTTAAGAAGCTGAGAAAGGAATTAGGACTGACCATCCTGATCATTGAGCACAATATGGACTTCATCCTCAGGAAGGGCATCGACCACATAGTGGTCATGGCAAATGGAGAAGAGATCCTCAACGGTCCCCCCGACATCGTTCGGCAATCACTGGACGTCATCGACGCCTATCTTGGAGAGTGAGATAACATGAGAGCAATTGAGAACAAAGCACTTGAAGTAATAGGAATTAACGGGGGATATGGCTCGGTACAGATCCTCTTCGACATAGACCTCGTCGTGGGCAAGCAGGAGATTGTAACAATAATAGGTCCGAATGGCTGTGGGAAGAGCACCTTCCTAAAGGTCATCTTTGGTCTGGCAAATCGTTACTCAGGTGGGGTCAACTACTTCGGATCTGATGTTTCAAATGAAAAGACCGACAAGCTCGTCAAAATGGGTCTGTCATACGTGCCCCAGGTCAACAATGTCTTCCCCGATCTGACTATCCTTGAGAACCTAGAGATGGGTGGATACCGTCTGAATGACGACATATCAGATGACATGGAAAAGGTCTTTCAGATCTTTCCAGAATTAAAGGAGAGAAAGTTTGAGCTGGCATCCAACCTCTCGGGCGGACAACGGCAGATGCTTGCCCTCGGCAGAGCATTGATGACCAGACCACGGATGATGCTACTCGACGAGCCCACAGCTGCACTCAGTCCCATCTTCGTGCAAGAGATACTCGACAAGGTCTCTGCTCTTAGGGACGATGGCATGTCCATCCTCCTTGTGGAGCAGAATGCCAAATCGGCGTTACGACATTCGGACTATGGCTATGTCTTTGCGCACGGTGAGCTGGTCTACGAGGACGTAGCCGAGAGTATTCTTACGAACAAAAACATCGGGGAGCTCTTCCTCGGAGTAGCGAAAGACTGAGAGTAAACACCTGTACTATAATTTATCTACATCTTGTCGCTTTTACCAGTGATCCAAAAAAACTTTATATCCATCGTGTTGACTATCACATATTCATCCTCGGATGAACACTACTCAATGGAGTAATTAAAATGAACAGAAAGATAGCAATTTCAATGGGTCTTTTGGCTCTGCTCGTTGTTGGGGCAAGTTTCACCCTCAACACGGCCTCAGCCAATGCAGTAACCGTCAAGATCGGATTACTCACCCCGAAGACCGGAGCACTTGGTTTCCTCGGACAATCCTTCGAGGACGGTGCCAACCTGGCAATCGACGAACTCAACAAGAACGACGAGGAATTCACCTTTGAGCTTGTTGTTGGAGACACTGAAACAGACTCCACTGCCACCGCCACTGCCGTCAGCACAATGATCGCAGACGGTGTGAGCGGAATTGTCGGTGCTGCAGCTTCATCCAACACATTAGCAGCAATCGCAATCGCAAAGGACAGCAACATCCCCATGATCTCCTACGCATCAACCTCACCCGCAATCACGGATGAGGACGACGGTGACTTCCTGTACAGGGTTGTCCCCTCAGATGCTTTCCAGGGTAAGGCACTCGCTAAGCTCATGAGCGATGACGGCATCAATAAGGTGGCCATCATCGGCCTGAACGACGCTTATGGTACCGGTCTTGCAGACGCATTCAAGGCGGAATTCAGCGGATCAATCAGCACCGAGCAGACCTACCCCAGTGACCAGAGCGACTTCTCCACAGAGGTTGCTGCAGTAAAGGCAAGTGATGCAGAGGCAGTTCTGCTGATCTCCTTCAACACTGATGGAACCGCAATCCTCAAAGAGCTCGAGGCACAGAGTGTAAACCTGCCCCTCTATGGTACAGATGGTACGAAGTCTGACGCTCTCTTTGATGCTGGTAACTTCGACGGTATGAAGGGTACAGCCCCTCAGACCAAGAACGATACCGCATTCTTCACCGCATTCAAGGAGAAGTACGACTATGCACCCACCATCTTCGTCCCCGAGACCTACGACGCAACCATGATCCTTGGTCTGGCTGCCCTTGAGGCACACACTGCTGAGAGCTGCAGTGTTGCAGACAACATCAGAACAATCGGAAAGGACTACAACGGTGTGTCTTCCACTATCACATTCGATGTGAACGGTGATCAGGTCTCCGCCAGCTATGAGTTCTGGAAGGCAGACTCAACCGCCTCATCAAACTTCACAAAGGTCGGAGAGTTCGTGCCTGACACCGGTACCGCAGACCTTGGAAGCAACCCACCCCACTGTGGATCTACCAACGATCAAGGTACACCCGTGTCCACCATTTCGATCTTCCTCGGACTCTTCAGCATCGCAACCATTGTCATGCTCAGAAGGAAGTTCTAAGCCTAGATCTTATAAATCAGATTTGTAATATATTTTAATTTCTAAATTCACCAATGCAGAGTTATAGCTCTGAGAAAAGAGCTATATAACCAATTATGTTTTCAGCGGTATGGAATATTCTATAACCGAAATCCACGAAATGTTCGAGTCTGGTGAGCTCACGGCAGAGAAACTAGTGCAGCGTTATATCAGCAGGATAGAGGATGTTAACCCTAAAATCAACGCGGTAATCGAGCTGAACCCTGATGCTCTCGACATAGCACGGGAGCTTGATCACCACTACGCGGACAGCGGTGCAGTAGGGCCTTTGCATGGAATCCCGATCCTCCTTAAGGACAATATTGACACAGGGGACAAGATGATGACCACCGCAGGATCTCTTGCTCTTGACGGCCACAGGGCAAAGGAAGATGCTTTTCTCGTCAAACGGCTTCGCGATGCAGGAGCTATCATCCTTGGTAAGGCCAACCTCAGCGAGTGGGCCAATTTCAGAGGGCAGAGGTCTTCCAGTGGCTGGAGCAGTAGAGGAGGGCAGACTCGTAACCCCTATGTCCTCGACAGGACACCCTGCGGATCTAGCTCTGGGTCAGGAGCTGCAGTTGCAGCAGACCTGTGCACAGTTGCGATAGGGACGGAGACCGACGGATCCATTGTGTGCCCCGCGAGCATCAACGGTGTCGTGGGGATCAAGCCCAGCATCGGACTGGTGAGCCGCAGTGGGATCATTCCCATCGCTCACTCACAGGATACTGCGGGACCTATGGCCAGAACAGTTGAGGATGCGGTCAGGGTACTGCAGGTCATTACGGCTAAGGATGAAAATGACAGTGTAACTGAGGACAGACAGGAGAATTTCCTCGAGCACCTGAACAAGGACGGTCTAGCTGGTAAGAGACTTGGGGTGCTCAGGGGTAATTTCAGCCCGAAGACCATGAGAGTATTCGATAAAGCATTGGAAGAGTTGAAGGAAGCGGGGGCGGAGCTGACTGAAGTGGAGCTCAAGCGTCCCGAGGGCATCGGTCCCGCGGAGATGAATGTCCTTCTCTACGAGTACAAGCATGATCTGACCTCGTACCTACAAGAATCTGGTTGTAAGCCCAGTTCAATCGAGGACCTCATTGCAATCGGTAAGGAGCAGGAAGACAGGATACTCGCCCATTTCGGGCAGGAATATTTCGAGATGGCTCTGCAGAAGGGATCCTATGAAGACGAAGAATACCAGAACGCTATGAATCTGTACGACGAGTTCAGGCAGAGCATCGACGAGGTGATGAAGGATGTCGACGCAATAGTCTCTCCAACGACTGGTCCCGCATGGCTTATTGATCACGTGAACGGTGATAACCATGGTGGCGGCTCCTCGTCGTCCATTGCTGCGGTCTCGGGATACTCCGCGATAACCGTACCTGCGGGATACATCAGGGGCTTACCCATCGGCATCTCCTTCATAGGAGGGAAGTTCCAAGAAGGAAGTCTCATCGAACTGGCCTATGCCTTCGAGCAGAGGACACAAACCAGAGTACCACCTACCTTCATCAGTTCGGTTCCACTGGATTGAATACCTGAATTAGTCCTATAATAAGGGTTTATCGAGTCAAAGTGTTGTTAAGCTAATATTAATTAATACCTGTTGTTACGCCTTGGGGGTCTGTTTTCCCTGTAGCAGTCTTGGCAGTACACGGGCCTCACGCCATCAGGCTTGAAGGGTACTTGGGTCTCTTTGTTGCATTTGGAGCATGTTACGTCGAACATCTCCCGGGTTTCGTTAGATCGTGGATAACTCATTTTGTTTCACATCTTGTAATTCTACGATAAACAAATTTTCTAAGGATAATTGGTATCTCGCTGAATACAACCTCTAATATTTTCCTTCTTAATATATGATGGGGTAGGTATCAAATCAGGAGTTGTTTGCAGGCAGCGCACTTCTCATCGGTCTTAGAGTTCGCATGACCACAATTCGTACAGAACCAAGTGTCTTTGGTGAAGGTCTTCTTCTCCTTCTTGACTACAGGGGTGTTGTCGTACTTGGTCTTCGATAGCCTGACTCCCACCACCAATCCGAAGTAGGTAAAGAACAGGTAGGCAATGATCTTCTGGTACGTCTCGATGGGGAAGGTGTTAACGTACGGGATGTCCTTGACAAAGATGAGGTCCAGACCGTCGATGATGTTGAGGATGGTCAGAACAACGAGGACCATGAGGAAGATGTAGTCCATGTAGATCCACTTCGTCTCAGTCCTGTACGGGAGGTTCCTAGAGGTGATGATCAGGAGCATCCAAGTGACCGCAACGATGGTGATGAGAATATACAGTATTGCTACCCAGAAACCGTGCTCATCCCAAGGATTGGGACCAACGTGGCTAAGGTCAAACATACCCACACCAATCAGGAAAGGTCCAGCAGCCATGCCAGCGACGGTTGCGATGAGGAGCATGAAGTTGGAGAAGAGGTTCTCATTCCTCATCTGCCTATAGGAAAAGAGGAAGAAGGGGATCATAAGAACACCAGTAGCCATCAGTGAGTAGTTGAATATCTCCGGGTTATCGGGAGCGTACCTTAACTCGGTTGAGCCATCATCCAGTGTAGCGGTATAGTCGTAGCGGATACCGAGCTCGGAGAAGAACTGCTTGAAGAAGTCATACCCACCGTTAGGGGTCCTATAAAGGTACACTGCCGTCAAGGTACCGATAATGAAGATCAGACCACCTACGAGGATGCTGAACGGAGGTATGTAGTCAAAGAAGGTCCTGTCCTCCTCCTTGAGTTGATACTGCCGTTTCGAGAATAACATAAGCCCAAATATAGTCGTCGAGCTAAAAATATTTTCCCCGACAGGGTAATTTTGTGCCACATTCGCGACAATCGACAGCTACTAATTATGAGCAAGTAGGTGAGAGTTGTGAGCCTCGACAAGTCCCCACCGAAGATAGCCAGCATGTTCGACAAGGTGGCATCCCACTACGACTTCATGAACGACCTCATGACCGGATTCAGTCACAAGCTGACGAGGACCTTTGCCCTTCGGTTGAGCGGTTTCTCCGGCGGAATGAAGGCACTGGATCTCGCCACGGGGACTGGGGATTTCGCCTTCCTCCTCGACAAACAAGCGAACGGGCAGGCAGAGATCACCGGCATTGACATCTCCCGAAAGATGCTGGCCGTCGCTGCAGAGAGGGCTCGGAGGAATGGTGTGGGGGAGAACGTGAGGTTCATGCACGGAGATATACAGAATCTTCCCTTTGAGGACAACAGCTTCGATGTCTGCACCATCGGCTACGGCATCCGCAACGTGCCCGACGCAAGGAGCGCAATGAAGGAAGTCCTACGGGTTACCAAGCCGGGAGGGAGATTCCTCATCGTGGAAGCCACCCCTCCGGTCAACAGGTACCTTCGCTTCCTCGCCAATTTCCACTTCTCCAAACTCATCCCTACCGTGGCCAAACTCCTCATGCTCAACGCGGACGCCTATGAGTACTTCGCAAGGAGTGTAGACGCCTTCCCAATTGCCCCGAGATTCGCTCGGATCATGGAGGAGGTCGGATGGAAGGTGAGGTACTACCCCATGTTCTTCGGAACCGTGACGGTCTTCGCAGGTGTGAAGTGAGTTCTGTACATCCTGAGTAAGATCAGAGATAAACCTAACATGTAGACCACTAATGCGATAGACGTCGATATAAGATAGGTTGTGAATTCTGCAAGGAGCCCAAACGTATTCGATACCAAAAATAGTAAAATAGAGGGGATGAGACTCAGAAGAGCTGCCAGACCTAAATATTGAGCCGTGATCTTGGCATATGTCTTCCTAATCACCGATCTATCAGTCAGTCGTCTGGATATTCTATTCACCAGCATCTGTGAGGAGGTGAAAATGTAGGAGATGAAATCGGTCAGAAGAGTAAAGACGATGACCAAAGTGAGGATACTGGCGAACAGAAAGAACGGGGAACTTATGTAGTATTCAAAGATGAGTGGAGGTGGTTGGTATTCCACAAGAGTTGAGTCGAACTGCAAAGCTATTGGTTCAAGATCCACATCTTCCCCCATACCAAGAAGAAGTATGGGAATACCCTTTAGAGGTATAGACTGATTCAGAAATCTGTAGTCAGAGAGGCAGTCTACCTTGAAGTTAGGGTCTAGATCGAAAGGGAATATGCGCTTGACAACCCTGACACTTGAATACCCTATGGAATATTTCTGGTCTGTGACCTCCGTGCTCAAGTTGTCGGAGAGGTTACGTTTGCAGATCAATGCATTCCTTGACACATCTACCACGTCCTTGGAAAGAAGTCTATTCGAGAGTCCAATGAGGTCATAATCAATGACCCCCAACCTCATTGAAGTCGTCCCGCTTCTGACATTGATAATACCAAATGGATAAATCGAGGAAGAGGGAATATACCGGTCGTAGCTTGAGCTCAGTTCAAAAGATCGTTCACCCCATTTATTAGAACCCTCAAATTTCAAGTTCGACTGAGGAAGGGAAACCACAGTTCCAAGGATCAGGACGAAGAGAATGGTGCTGAGGACAAACCTCCTTGAAAGGGGGATAAAGCCCTGACCCGTGAAGCTTCGGTAGATGGTCTTGTGCACTACTGCACGGACGGTGCTCTCCTCTGGGATCAGGAATACCTTTGGGAGGAGAGAGCTGCCCAAAACCACCATCATGTAAATCAGATCGGCCAGTAGTATCAGAAGCACAAAATCAAACTCACCAGATATCCCATTCAGATACTCAAGGTATCCTGACAGAAGAAGGACTAATCCCCCGATGGCTAACTCCAGACGAGGACTACCCTCACTGCGAGAATCGTAGTTCTTCAGGATACCTACTGCTATGAACACATAGATCAGAGCCGAGATAGTGGAAAAGAGGTATCCAGAGAGGGATAGCGCGGACCTCCAAATGTAGATCGCATCAATAATGATGGAGACGAGGACACCCATGAGGATAAGTACTATGTGAACTGATCTAAAGACCCCCGAGAGATGATCCCTTGTAACACCCCTGTAAACGAGTGGATCAGAGTACAATAGAAACTGTCTATAAAACTGCTGTACCATCAGCAGGGTAGCAAAATAGAGGACTACGGTAACAGATACAGCGAATAGAAGGACGGTATTAATAAAGGAGGAGGAGACTGTCAGACTGCTTCCAACCAATCTATCAAGGATGATCTCAGAGTACATGGAACTGAGAAACGTCTTGCTTAGGGAGAATCGCATAGAATCGGTCAGATTCCTAATCTCCTCCAGTGGATCAAAGGGGTTGAGACTGTACAGTCTACGGGAGTAGTTCACATATACTGTGAATGAGAATTGACTCTGGAATACCGATACTTGCTCACCCAACTGATCGATACCAACCACGTAGAATGGTGCTTCCATCGTGGAGAGAAGGAGACCTGCTAACGGCCTCAATCTCTCATTCCTGACGGGTATCGTGCTCTGTATCACCGACGAGTTAACGGCCAATAGTTTAAGACCGGAGTAATTTCCAAGAGAAGTCACTACCGCGAAGACCGAGCTATAGGATCCAGCGACCACCACGATTGGGATCACGCCAACCTCAACTACAGCGATCGGAATGGTGGAGACCATCAGAGAAAACCTTTCAACCTCAAGGAACTGATCGGCAGTGACGTCTTCCTGCCGGATTGTACCAGATACGATAGCTTGGTACTTAAGCTTGGAGGCCCTTGAGTATATCATTGAGGAATTGACCTCACCAACTGCAAGAACCGATACGGGAAGGAGGGAGAAGGAGAGGGCCACTAATAGTGAGATCACGAGGATCCTTCCTTGGAATCTTCTCCTAAGAATGGTCAGGATATTTCCAGTTACAGATGCCATATATCTCACCTGAGGTAGCCCTTATCGAGGTGGATTGTCCGGGAGGCATGATCCGCCACATAGGGATCGTGAGTGACTATTATCACGGTCTTGCCCTTCTGCGTGTATGACTTAAGCAAGTTCACGACCAGCTCCCGCCCCTCCTTGTCCAAATTAGCTGTTGGCTCATCTGCGAGGATGATCTCGGGATCGTTGATCAGACCTACTCCAATGGCTACTCGCTGCTTCTCCCCACCGCTCAGCTCGGATACCCTGAGCTTCAGCAAATGGTTTATACCAAGGAGCTTCGCTACCTCCGCCACCCTCTGCTCAGAGGTTTCTCCCGCAATTATCAGGGGGACCTCCAAGTTCTCCTTGACAGTGAGGACATCAATCAGCTCAAGATCCTGAAACACAAACCCTATGGTCTTGTTCCTGTACTTCGCAGCTTCCTCACCACTGAGGGAAGAGACTAGCACATCCCTGTAGTAGATTCTCCCATTCGAAGGTGGGGTGATCCCTCCAATACACTTCATCAGGGTAGACTTACCACTCCCATTCGGCCCTATGATGGAGATGAACTCACCAGATTGAATCTTCAGACTCACATCCGTGAGAGCAACTGAATTCTTCCTACCCGGATAGAAGTAGTATACGTTTTCACAAGATAGTATTGTTTCACTCATTTCTTGACACCTCGATTGACTAGGAGATGAATCTCCACCCCGGATTTAACAGTGACCACACCTAGTATAACGGCCACAAATGTCTGGTACGAATAGATGAACTTCGAGAAGACCGAATTTACCTCCACATAGAAAATGATCTTCCAAATAGATAATAGGAGCACCAAGTAAGAGAGGAATTTAATGGCGTACTTTTGCACGTATATCCTCATCGTCATTCTCTTCAATTCATTGATTGTGACACCTCTAATCCAGTAGACACGCGATACTTTTGAGACCATATCAAGAGGTAACTCAACCGTGAGCATGTAGGGTACGAGAACAAGGAAAACAGAGCTGATCATAATCAGGTAGTAGGCCAGTGAGTACCTCGACAACTTATAGAGGATCACCGTGTCCGTCTCTGGAATCCTCCATCCCATGGATCTGCTAATATCGTAGTCAGGATCAAGATCCTCACGAACTACGACCCACCTAGGCTCTACGATCACCGAGTACAGATCTCCCAACTCATCCACCGTCTGGATGAGTCCCTCTTTATCCTCGCTCCCTTCCCGCAGATCCACAATGATGCTCCTTACCGATACACCCATCTCAGAACCAAGCCTATCATATGGGATGATGACATAGTTCGAAGCGGTCGAACTGGAGAACCTAATCAGAGGGGTGACCCCAATCACCTTGAAAATAGAGCTACGGTAACCCTCACCTTCATTCACGAGGAGCTGCACCTCCTCTCCCACCGTACCCTCAATACCAGCTACGTTGGAGATCAGAGGTACCTCTTCGCTTAGAAACCTATCTGTCAAGGTATCAAGATCCGGAGAGTAAGACAGCTCCATGAACTTCCGGAGGTGCCTTACGAATGATTCCCGCTCGACAAAGTACACTGAGACATCCGAGGATACGGCATTAATCGTGAGCAAGCCCGATTCCCGCCCGACAAGAAGGACGGACTCTGAGGTTGTAGGGACCCTCGGAGACCAAGATCTAATATCGAGATCGTCCGATGAACGAGGAGTGACTGCCATGTCTCCAAGAAGGGAGCTCTGCGTATAACGCTCTTCCGTCACTCCGTAGGACAGTGCTGCCATCGAGAACAGAACGAAGGTGAGGATTACCGCCACCTTGAATAACCTGCTACTCATGACCCGTCTGCTACAAATTCCGATCTTGACAGTCCTCTCGTATGGCTGCTTATCGGGTAGGAGCGAATCGAGATTGTGCTCACGGAGGAGCATCACCACTGTGAGAAGACCTGCTGCTAATACGAACACATAGTAGAGGTCCTTGACACCCGTGACCATGACAATCCACCTGTCGGAGAGGAGAGCTGTGGATGAAAACAAAAGAAGAGCGAGTGTCCCAGATCCTAGATTTCCCGACACATCATGTCCATCCTGGTCGGAAGCAGTATGGTAGATCACCACATAGTTCACGAGCACAGTTGTTAAGGTCACCATGACTGAGAAGATGGGGAGAACGTCAAGGACGAAAGAATCCGGTCTGAGCACCAGCAGAACAAGGTACAAGATCGTAGCAACTGCGATCACGAAACCAGAGTGCAGGAGACTTCTGCTTAGGAAGTACTGAAATTCAACAGAGTGCATTCCCCTCCGAGACAATATCTCGACATAAATCCTCTCCTTCTCATTGTCCCTCTTCCCTAGTTCAAAATACCCAAGGACGAAGAGAATCGAGATCAAGATCGAAACAAGCCCCACCGTCCTGATGCCCACTTCATTGTAGGAGTCCGATACCCTAGTGATGATTTCGAGGGAGAGAAAGACGATGTCCGAATAACTTACTTTCTCAACCCCAATGAGGGTAGCTAAATCCCTCTCCACTGACAGCTTCCTAGCTTCCAGATAGGAAATGTAATCAGAGAAACGGTTGAATGTGGAATCTGATGAGTACATACCCCTCAGATACAGCCACGAGCTGTATCCTTCAACCATGTCATCGAGCTCGGTCAGGGACAACACAGCGAAGTAGAACCTGTTGGATGAAGCAGTGTCATAGATACTGTAGTAGGCATCAGTACCCCTAAAGAAATGTGGAGGTTGGTTACCGGGATTGCTCCCAACCGTGAAATCAAAGGTTTCATTATTGGAATTACGGAGGCTCACCTGCTGCCCCTTCACACCTAGATGAGGAGGTACTAAGATCTCAGAGGAATTGGCGACTGAATCAGTGAAGAACAACGAGATTGACCGATTGCCCAACCTAAATGCCCCTGGGATTAGAACAACCGTACCACGAGTATCGGGGGATACTACCCTCGCCACTCTAGAGATGAAGTCACTAGAAATCCCGTTGTCTTGAAGGGTGATCTGTACATCGTCATAGAAGTCATCTACGTATGTGATCACCTGAGCTTGTGAAATATCCAGATAGATGTACGGACCCGTCAGTGAGAGCAGTACAAGAAGCAGAATCGCATAGTTGTGTGCATGAGAGGTAGACCTCTGTATGTTTAACCAAATCAATCCGGACACAGTAGATGGAAAATCCTAGAAATAAATAAGTTTATACAACAGTTACAGTAATTCCATAAAAATCACAAGTTAATACGCAGGAATGATTGCTCAAGAGCATTCTTAGTAATAGCCACAGTGAATGTTTCGTACAGAGATATCTCCCTTAATTCACATCCTTCAGTACCCAAATGCTTGTAAGTGAATGCATAACTGTGACAGGTTGATGCACCAATTCTTCATGTCACCTCATGTTGTGTGAAGATTTGAAAAATTCCTCTGAATATTTAGTAAATTTTTGATCAAATAGCTCGCAACTTAACAGTCAACTATTTTCCCACCAAATATGTGCTAGAAAAATAGAGTGGATTCCACAGTAATCAAGTTCGATCATCGTACACATTATGTTCATATACTCCTAATATAACCCAATGTTGTTGCGAAATTGTGAACAACTAACGTAAAAATAGTACGAAGATTTTTTGAACAGTACGAATAATATACACCCATATAGCTTTTCCCACTTACCATATTATACAAATGGACGAATTTCATCCCCAGTCACGAAATATTTGATTATTTTGTGATTTTAGGTTCTGAATTTTCCGAAGTTCATACTATTGTCACAATATTTCACAAAATATCGTGCAGACACATCCGACGAATAAAAAGAATAAATTATATA
>JALWRB010000313.1 GCA_027077875.1 Candidatus Heimdallarchaeota archaeon | reverse complement strand
GCCAGATATTGACCAGGATAGCAGTCATTAGAATATTGTCCGAATTCATCCACAGTGTAGTTGGTAGATGAAGCAGATTTAGTATCATATTTATTGCTCCGGCCTCATTGTCGAAGATGAATGCCCCGAAAATCGAAATTGTAATAAAGTTAGGCACTGCCCAAGGAATAATCATAATTGCACGAGCTACTCCTCTACCCCTGAATTCAGTATTCATCAGAAGGGCAAGAAGGGTTCCCAAAATCAGATGGGAGACCACACTCGCTAAGGTCCAGATCACAGTGTTCCTGAACACTGGTACAGGTGAGGGATCAATGAAAAGTGATGATTTTTCGTCAATGAATGCCTCGTAACTCGGGACAAAGATTCTTCCTATAATCCATATATTTATGGATATGAGAGTTGCTACTATGAGGAGTTTAGAGAAGTTTCTCGCTGCCCATAGGTCAATCGTGTCTGCATAGCTCCAAGCGTACTTTGCCAGCAATAACGGGATGAAGAAGAACATCGCAATCCATACCAAATCCGTATTGATGAGGAACCTATAGTTCTCGAAACCAACATTCTCATTTCGCAAAGTTAAGGAGTAGTACGCATAGGACCTTGTTCTTATGTTCTGGAAGGAGAGGTAGAGTGCGACCAGTATTGGGATGTAGAGCTCAAAGATCAACATCAGGACAGTCGGCATCACGAAACCATAAGCGAGCTTTGACTGTGAGAGCCTGAACCTGAATGAGGGGTCGAATGAGAGGTAAGTAATGTGCATTGATACCGCGATGGTGTAGATGTATCCTGGTTGTGAGAGGAAGGTTCGCATGCCAACTATCCCCTCAAGACCGAGGAACACAAACACGACTCCTATAATCCCGAGATATCCTGCTACCTGCAAAATCCGGTTGAATGAGTGGGTTCTCTTGCCTTTTTGGTAAGTAAACATTGGAAGGAGTTCGGCATAATCCTCATCAGGTTCTCCAAATCTGTATCCTCCCTGCTTGAAGAGGTACATGGCTAAGATGGCTATCCCCACTCCAATCAAGATGACGAACTCATTGCTGTTCGTCAGAAGGATCACAGAAAGAATCATGAAGAGTGTAGTCATGACAATAGACAGGTATTTCCAATCTACCTCAAAGGTCAATTGTGCATCAGAGAGTGATCCCAGGTCATCAGAGTAATTCACCAGTTGACCTCTTCTCTCCTTGTAAATGAAATATGAGGAGAGTAATACTGTTATCACTCCTGAGACTATAATCAGTAATGCTCCTAGGAGAATGAAAGGTTGGTAGCCCTCTACTCTCGTGTAGTAACTTGGAGTACCTGGAAACTTGATAAGTGGATTCACTATTGGTCTCCAGCCTTCTGGAATAAGAGGTGGTCCATCATAGTATACATAGGAATTATCTGATGTCTGATAAAAATACCTCAGCTGCCAAATTCTTTGAAAGGGAATAACTATTTGTAAAACACCCAATAGAAATAGAAGGGAGTACCTCAAGAACTCATCCCCTTCGATACTCTGTAGGAACGTAAGATAGAACCCGAACAGAATAGATCCAAGTGTGATGAAAAATAATGGTGATTCATAATAATTTGAGCGGAGCCCGAAACTAGTCTCTTTCTGTGAGAGGAAGGGTATGATGATGTATCCCGCGATATAGAGTACAAGGCCAATAATAATTCCAAACCGTATGTTAGGGAGTATTCTATCAACAAATCTCTTTCTGAATACTCTAATTGCAACACCAACTGGTCTCCCAGAGCCAATTCGAAACTTGTCCATTGGATCTACGGATTCTTGAACATCACCTGTCATACTCTGCTCTCCTTTCTCGGTTAACTAGCTCAAAATCTACTAGTTCTTATAAAACCTGCCGATGTTAAAGAAAATGAAAGCTTAGATTGTGTGTGGTTGAATTAAATCAAATTTGCTTCTTCCGACGCGGGAAGACCAGTGCCACCATCCCTAAGGTCAATATGACCACAAAAGTTTGCAGTGGCGTATCCTGTGTTTCAGACTCTCCAATCGTGGGAGCTTCTGAAACACTCGTTGTGGCTGAAGACGTGCCTATATCACTGGTTGGGGGTTGATCATCGATCTCTCCGAATTGCGAGAAGTAGTTGTTCCATTTCGTCAGGGTCTTCGCAATAGTGGTCTCGATGTCCTGTTCTTCCAGAAGATGGCTCTGGAGTTCTTCCGCAAAGAACCCGTCCATGGTGATAAAGTAGGGATGCACAGGTCTTGGGAAAGAGTTGTCAAGGTTTAACCTGAATCCCTTGATATACTGATCCTCTGCGGGGACATAAGAATCTGTGGTATCAAAGTCAGTGGTATAGAATGACTTGAGTGGAGATACAAGGTGGTTAAGCTTACCCCTGAGGTAGTTCGCCTCGGGTCCCGCAAGGTACTTCATGAACTCGAAGGTAATCTGCTTGTTCGCCTCGGGAACCTTCTTACTCATCACGTAGGCATGACCTCCTATATGCATTCCCTGAAAAGTTGTTCCGTCATCAAGCACGGTCTTCGGAACTTCCATAAAACCGAGGTTATCGGGACCGACCCAATCTGGTGCAGTTTCTCCGAAAAGTGTCTCATACGCAGTCTTGTTGAACATCGGTGCGTTCTCGAGAAAGTTTCTCAGTTCCCAAGGACCCTGCTGAATCATGGCAACTTTCCCGTTCATAAAGAATTCATTGAGATTGCTATATGTCTGCAGATCCCTTGATGGTGTAACGCCCTTATACGGGTAGGTTGGATCCTGCCACTTATTTCCAATTAGGTTGTCCATGTACTGGATAGCATCCCTCGTCGCTTGTGAATCAAGCGCGATATTTGCCTGCTTCACACTGTTGGGGTCAAAGTACTGCCCACCGAATCCGTAGAATATCGGGAGGAAGTGGTAAGTCATGTGCGCGAGGTTGAAACCGTATGTCCAGTCATCCTGATTTGAGGAAGTCACATCGGTTAGATTATACGCCACCTCTGCGAATTCATCGAATGTGAATCCACCTTCTGGAACGCTGATGTTGGCCAACTCGAATGTGTGTTTGTTGTACATCAGGCCTAGAGTATCGACGACCTGTGGAATACCGTAGGTCGTTCCTCTCCACTGAACTAACCTTAGTGCCTCATCAAGATAGTCGCTGGGATTCCAATTGTAGTCATCAAGTGGTTCGAAAACCTTCTGATTGGCCCAATTTGTGATCCATGTTACGTCCGCTCTTAGGACGTTGGGCTCTGTACCTGCTATCAGGGCATTGTAGTAGCTCTGTTCGGTATCGAAGTACCCGATTTGCCGAGCGTCGACTGTGACACCGGGGTTATTTGCCTCGAAGTTCGCAATGAGTGTGTCGTAGAGTGCCCCCTCGATTGCGCCCTCTGTGTACCAAAACGTGATTGTCACATTCGTCTGTCCATAGACTACTGGTGCCTTGAATGCGGCAATAAGCAGAACTGAGAAGACGACGATAAATGCTTTCTTTCTCATGGTAATGTCATCCTTTCAGTTAGACTACAATTATTAATTATATCTATTCGCCCACTATTGAATCGTAAAATAAGCTCTTCTGCTCCATGTACAGATGAACTGTCCATTCTACACGTTTATATCCTGTACGAGCAAATGCTTTAAATTTCACTGATAGACTAATCCTTTAGTCTTTTATCTAATGACAATTAGAGGTAAGAATTATGAACAATCGAATGATTAAGTTTCTGACGATGGGGTCACTCGTCTTTATTCTCGCAATGGGGAGTGCACCTGCCACATCGGCTCAGATAACGACAAATCCGGATGTCACCATAAATCCAATGGCACAATCCGGAGCCCCTGTATTCCTCAGTATATCCCCGACAGCTTCCGAGTATGGATACCTTAAGGGTACTGAGGTCAACATATCATACATAGCTCTCAATGGTGATACTCCATGGCTCATGGGTTCAGGCAACGGTCTGGACTGGACCACTGGGTCTGCTTTCAACACATCGAGTGCGTACAACGCCACACATACTCTTTGGACTGTCAACATCACTGTCAACGAGAGTGGTGAGTTCAAGGCAAGAAACGCTGACGACGATGCTGGTACAAACGCAATTTGGGAGAACCACCCTGATGGACCATTCTCAAATTGGGTACTCACTGCAATTGGAGACCCGATTCCCGATCTCTACGACATAGTTGGTGGGAACTACTTTGGTGACAACGGCGATGCAAAGAAGTACTTTGCCAAACCTGGAACAACCGTGACAATTATCGCTCGGGTCATTAACGTCGTCAACGCCTCTGCTGACTTCTACCTTGTGGGAGACCTTAGTGCGATCGGTGGTTTGACGTGGGACATAACAGATAGAACATTCGCAATGACCTACTATGACTTCACTCAGGTTGATTCTAATATCAACGTGACTTATTACTCCGTGGATATCACCATGCCCGACGCTACATTCGAGTTCAAAATCGGTGCTTACGGGGACTGGGCAAAGTCCGAGGGTGGATCCAATAACATCCTTTCCAATGTTTTCCTCCAGCTCAGCCAACCGACTCTCTATGATGTAGAGGGTGCAACCAAGGAAGTAGATAGAGTTGAGGGTGATGGAGCTAAAGGTGCACAGTACCGCGCATCCATCGGTGATAACATTGCTATCTGGTACCAAATCTTCTCCCTAAACACCTGTAACACAACTGAGTGTGCAGACACGTTCGCCTCCAAGATGAGCTCAATCACGCTTGAATTGCAGGGTGATGATGCAGGCTCATCACTTTCATGGACCCCCGATGACGGTCAGCTTCCCTTCACATTCTATCAGATCAAGCTGGAGAACCTGACCAACTATGCCAATATAACTGCTGAGGGTGATGGCACTTTCAACGGTTACACCAACTTCACAAATGTACAGGTCGCATACTTCTACATCAACTACACAGTGATGGTGGAGACGACCCAGTTCAAGGGCTACTACAACGACGGTTCTGCTGGTAGGTGGGAAGGTGCTGCCTTCTCTCCTAACAACGCACTTGTTGCCGGTCTAGTCTGGACATCTGACATCGTTGGAGATGTCTACAATGTCGGGAGCTTCGATTTGAGCTTCACCGGTAGCTTTGCTGCCTCTGATGCCAACACGAAGGATGTCGTAGGTTTCGGTATCTGGGATGGGGCCAACTGGATGGAGTACAACTACTCAGGATCCATCCCAGCTCCAGCTGCCAACGGTTCATGGACATTCTCCATCACCATTAACCTTGTTGATATTGCAGGTAACGTCCTCGTTGCAGGACAAGAGGGTAATGCCCAGATCATTCTCTACCACTTCGACCTAGGTCTGAACACACAGGTCAAGCAGTACGATCCCCAGGGCTCAAACAACTTCACGCCCAAGGACGGGGTCCCAACAGGAGAACTGACAGGTGACACCAATCAGGGTGCAGATGTTCAACTGTCCTACACCACCGATGGTGCAGACAGTACAGTCAGCTCCGTCAGCATCGACTGGGCAGATGGCACTACCGTGGAAACCTTGAATGGCACTTCTGGTGATGCAACTCACACCTACTCCGCAGATGGAGTGTACAATGTCACGCTCAAGATCGAGACTGCTGCAGGAGGTATGACCGAGGTCATCTACACTGTTACTGTGGACTCTACGGCCCCAACCGTATCGATGTCCTCCCCATCCGATGGAGCTGCACTCACCGACCTTGTTGTCGAGTTCAAGTACTCCTTCTCTGACGATGGAAGTGGTGTTAAAACTGCAACTCTCGACTACGGTGACGGATCAACCGACAATGTCCTCGGTACGACCTCTGTGTTCCACACCTACTCTGCAGAGGGTAGTTACTCCGTGACTCTCACTGTCGTAGACAACGCTGGGAACGAGGCGACTGTCACCATCTCAATCACCATCTCTACTGCTACAACCACGGATGAAGATAGCTCATCCACTTCCGGTGGATTGCCACTTGAGATATTCCCTGTCTTCGCCGCCATGATTGCAGTTGGAGTCATCCTCAGAAGAAAGAGATAGTCTTTAGAATCCTGTAAATTAATCACTTTCACTTCTCTATACTTTTAAGCTAATACTACTCATCTCATTTAATTCCTAGGAGAGGAATCTATGAAGAAACTCACCTTTATTCTATTAGTTACTATTATGCTGGTTCAGCCGGTAGGGACTTTTGCGGTTCCACGAACAGCACCTAGGGTAGTGACTCCTGATCCTACCTCTGTCGAGAAGGAGCCATCACCTACCCCTGTGCTCGGTCCCAAGGCCAGAACTTATGTCGGAGGAGAACCCCTCCAGATAACCTTCGTCTGGCACCAGCACCAGCCAAGCTACCTCGACCCTACCACGGGGTACTATGAACAACCATGGGTGTTTATGCACGGGATAAATGACTATCCGTACATGGCACAACTTATCAAGGATCGCCCTACGATCAACTCCACAATGGACATCACGGGGACTCTTCTCCGTCAACTTGTCGACTATGCTAACAACACCGCTAAGGATCGACTCATCGAGATGGCCCGCAAGGATAATTCTCTTCTTACCGATGATGAGAAGAACTACCTTTTCGGTCCGTTCCCAGGTGGCAACCTATTTGACATCAACGGACGGTTTATTGAAGAGTCGACAAAGTACCAGACACTAAGCGCGAAGCGAGATCAGTATCTCTCTTGGACTGATGAGGAGATGAACACCGCTAAGGTGCTTTTCTTCCTGAAGTGGATGAACAGAAAGTTCGTCGAAGCGAACACCACGAACTCTTGGGGACCTTACACGCTAAATGGTCTTCTCGCAAAACAGAACGGCGCCATGGATGGAACCTCTGCATATACACAGGCTGAGGTCAATTTCGTGATCGATGCTGGCTATGACATCATGGAGGGGGTTATCCCCTTACTGAAAAGCCTTGTGCAGAACGGACAGTTGGAGTTGGTAACCACCCCATACGCCCATCCTATTGGTCCTCTGCTTCTTGATCTCAACTCAGAGCTAGACACCTCGGTAGGTAAGTCTACCAAACTGCCACAGAATAACACTCAGTGGCCAGAGGACCTTGACGAGCAGATCAGGAGGAGTAATGAGCTCTTCAAGGACCTCTTCGGGCAGTACCCCAATGGTATCTGGTCCCCCGAGCAGGCAGTGTCCCCTGACCTAATCTCCCACTACCAGAAGTACAACATCAACTGGTCTATCACCGCACCTGAGCAGCTCAATAAGGTGCCTGGAAGAACCTCATCAGAAGCTGACCTGAACCGACTTTACAAGGTCGATGATGGAGCATCTAACTCTATGTACTTCGTCTACGACGACACAGAGTTGAGTGACAAGGTAGGGTTCAACTACGCATCCTACTCTAACCAAACCGAGGCTGTCGAGGACTTCATGAATGTACTCTACAGGAAGTACACTACCTTCAAGGACGACGGTGAGATTAGGCTTGCTACACTAGGAATGGACGGAGAAAATGCATGGGAGTGGTACCCTGATGATGCCATCCCATTCAGGGAGGGACTTTACGATGCTATTGTACAGGCCCAGAACGATGGATGGCTCAAGACCACAACAGTCTCCAAGTTTATTGCCGAGAATGCAGCTACTGAAGCCCCCACTGTAGATCACACCTTGCAGACTGGCTCATGGATCAGTGGTGATTTCACAACATGGATCGGTGAAGATCTTGAGAACAGGTACTGGGACGAGCTGATTGATGCAAGGAGCTTCGTTGTTTCGGTCAATGCAACTCTCAATTCTACAGCTCGGGCCAATGCTTGGGAAAACATCTACCTCGCAGAAGGTTCGGACTGGTTCTGGTGGGCTGGTGCAGATCAGGACTCAGGTAACGATGAGAAGTTCGATTGGGCTTTCAAGTCATTGCTACGGTCTGCGTATTATTGGGCAGGCAAGACATCAGACCAGCTACTGAGCGAGAAACCGTTCCTCTTCGAGCAGCTCAAACCACTATCGTCGTATGAACGCAACCCTGCAGGTGAAGTTCCTGTAACAATTGACGGGGTACTTACCAGTCCTGATGAGTGGGACAATGCTGGCTGGCTCCGAGATCCTGACGGTGGTGCGACTGAGTCCGGTGCGGATCCCAATAATGTAATCAGCGATATCTACATAGGGTATGGGGCCCCAGAAACCAGTGTTTACATCCGAATGGATCCGAGCTCCTTCATAGATATAGGTACAACTTGGACAAATGTCTTCTTCGGAATATATGTCTCGGGTCAGGGGGATGTTCCTACCAATATCCGTACCCGGTTTGGCACTGACACGTCTCCATCACCTGGATTCCCTATCGCATATGAGATTGGGGTCAATCTGTCAACAATTGTATCCGGTTCTGCGACCGTTTCTGTGTTCAATGCGTCGGGTAGCGAGACATGGGTGAAAGCTACAGCCAGTGCGGAGGTGGCTTTCGGAGATTTTGTGGAGATATCCATACCCGTAGATGCACTCGCTGCAGGACCTGAGACCTCACTTCAGTTTGGCTTCGAGGTCGCAGCATCCAATATATCACTCTCTGCAGTTGCTCCAGTTGACTTCGCTCCGAACGATGGACCTATTAAACTGTCACTCCCTCCAGCTGGTGTGAGTGGCGACTTGATCTTTGAGTATGACGATCCAGTCGGCGACGAAACAGGTGCCGCAGGTCCTGTCGGGAGTCAGGGTGGTCTCCAGTATGGTACCAACGCTGCCTTCGAGCCCTACAAGGGACTCTTCGATCTCACAGGATTCTCTGTATACCACGACTCCGCCAAGGGTGAGACAATCTTCCAAGTCGGAATTGACACAATCACTAATCCGTGGGGTTCTCCATACGGATTATCCCATCCTGGCATCCTCATCTATATCGATCAGGACAGAATACCTGGTTCTGGAGGGACTGTTGGCATCGAGGGATCATCAACCAACATTGACGAGTTCAGCGCCTACGAATGGGCTATGCAAGCAGGTGGCTGGGAAGTTTCATGGTCGTTCTACTCCCCAGAGCTTAACGATGATGGATTCCCCACCAGAACCGCAGCTTCGGCGGGTGTGAACATGCGGATGGTAGTCGATCCCAATGAAGGTTTCGTGAGAATCACCGTCTCGGACGACGCCATCGGGTTTACCGTGGACAACACAATGGGTTTCGTCGTGGCGACGGTCTCGAATGACGGATTCTCAACGAACAACATCCGGCCAACTGGAAAAGACGCTGCGGAGTACAAGCTTGGTGGACAGTCTGACAGTGACTCCGATCCCAACGTAATCGACGTGCTCACCCCTCCTGCTGTCGATCAGCTTGCAATGCTCTCAAACTACAAGGAAAACCCCCCAACCCCAGCGGAGATAACTGCTGTAGGTGAGGGTATAACTGGGATATACGACTTCGATGCTCCGATCGTTCTCTCCACGATGTTCAATGACCAGCCTTCTACTACCGTGGGTACGAACACCGAGACAGGTGCTGTTGTGAATGCATCGTTCACTGTTGATGAGAAATCAGGTCTAGGGGGTATATGGGCATTCGAGAATGGGAAACTCATTGGAATCTCTGCCAAGGAGAAAAACTATGTGGAGTTCTTCCTCACCGAGGGTACCCACGATGTCTCAATTAGATTGGGAGATACAGTAGGCAATTTTGCCATGTACAACTATACCATTGTGGTCGTCGATGGGTTCGCTCCAATAATAACCGATGTCAGTACGGATCCAAGTCCCCCGGTCCCCGGGGAGTTTCTCTCGATCACTGCCACCATCACGGATGCTCACCTCGCAGGAGCCCGAGCTATGGTATCGGTGAACGGAGGGTCGAGCACGAATTCCAGCCTGAGTCTCAAGGATGGTAGCTCGAACTCATGGTCGGGTATAATCGGGAAATTCAATGACGGTGATGAGCTTAGTATCGTGGTTGTAGGATTTGACGATAACGGTAACGAGGGATATTCTGATACCTTCACAGTCAGTGTGAAGGCACCGGTTGTCAGTACCTCTGGCGAATCATCAACCAAAGATTCCCCTCTCCTACTTGTCCCGATGTTGATTGTATTCGCAGCAGTCCCAATAATTCGAAAACGGCTTTGGAATCCTCATAGATAGAAATATACTTAATTTATAATTCAACCCCATACATGGTGAGATCAATTACAGTCCCAGTTTTAGTACTGCTATTTCTCAGTACTCCGGTGGTGTCAGTTGAAACTCAGGCTAGTAATCGTAAGCTTGACTTCGTATTTCTCCTCCATGCAAATCAGGCACTAGTGCCCTACGGAGATGTGGCGAATGATCTGAATTATAGGAGGGTACTTGAGGTCTTCAACAACCACCCAAATTTTAACCTAACACTCCACGTATCTGGGACATTGATCTCGACTCTTAAGTTCTTGTCGAGGGATACCATCGACTACATATCAAGTGGTGTGAAGAGCGGGCAGTACGAGCTCGTCGGATCGACATACATGCAAAACGTGCCCTACTCAAACTATCCCGTGGGATCAGGAGACACATCTGGGGGTGATTTCGACAACCAAGTGGGGATGGAGATTCACCGGAAAATACTCAATGAGACCTTCGGTGTATCCCCTACTGTCTTCTGGAATCCAGAACGTGTATGGGATCCGGATATCATGCCTCCTCTGATTAAAAGTGGTGGGTACAACATCACCTTTGTTGAGGACCACATCATTGCCAAGGAGACAGGGACAGACGAGCATCTTGTCCGGTCAACAGGTGATCCAAATGACCCGCTGTACATCCTCTCCGACGATCGTGATCTGATAATGAATGACACTTCTGGAGAGCCTGGACTGGTGGACATCATTCAGGAGGGACCTAAGAACGAGGATCCAACTGCGTTTATGGATCGGACATTAAATGACCTGGTCAACTACCTCAAGGATGTGTACGATTCTGATACAGGCGATGAGAAAGCTGTTGTCTACGCTCAGGACATGGAGGCTTGGGGGCTCTGGCAGGAGGAGAGGAATACAGACACCCTCGATAATGTTGCACAAAGATTAGATGAACTGCTCTCTCGTCTAGAAGAGGAGAGTTCTTGGTTACAAATATCGCACCCATCGGACATTGTTAAAAATCTCAAGAAGAGGAACTACTCCTTCGAGCATCTTAACATCCCTTTTGGTGAGGCAATGTGGATGAAGCAGCTTGCTGTCCAGAATGGATATAGCTCATGGAAAGAGTGGCAAGATACAGCTTCCTTCCTCAAGGAATTCAGAACGGACTTTGGCAAAGCACGATCATGGATGTTTGAGGCACGGGACACCGTCGGACAGAACCTGTTGGCATCTCGGATTTACGAGGTCATGAAATATGTTTACTCCGCCAATCAGTTCGAATTCGGATGCTGGGGTTGCAATTTCTGGTGGTGGTCCAGAACCAAGGAGGTTGGGATCGGTCTTGAAGGGATCAAATGGGCTGTCAACCAACCATCGGAAGTCAGCATTTATTCCGTTGATCTTGATGGCGACACCTTCTCTGAAGTCGTGCTGAGTACACCAACCGATTTCTACGTCTTCTCCCCATCGGGAGGTAGACTTATTGCATGGTTCAACCGGGACCTCCAACAGGTTCTACTCTACAATGAAGCTCCTGCTTCTTACGTAGAATCCAGACACAGTAACTTCCTCCAGTATCCCGGTGAGATCTCGGGGTTCTGGGGAAGATCGACCAAAGACTTCTTCATCAGGCAGGGTTCATTCGTTGATTTCCCACGGTACAACTTTACCACGAACTTCGCTAAGAGCTCCTACTCCAAATCTATGGGGAGTAGTCTCACCTTCTCATACTCGTCGACGGACGCAAGCGTGAGAAAGACCTTCTCCGTGTCTGGAGGTAGACTTGTCGTAGACTACGAGGTAACAAACACGAGGGGTGATTCTATGCCATTCTACAGTACCTTCAGCTTCAACGACGGAAGTGAGTACCTGAAGGGACAAACCGGGTTTGTCTCTAAGAGGGAATCAAACCTATTAGAATTCACCCTCTCAGGTGCCAAGGTCGGAGTGATCAATGCACGGGGGAACAAGGACGCATATATTGTGGGTAATGATCTGTTCGCGGTTGCAGGTCAGATCTACCTCGGTGATGTTTCAGAATCTGAGAAGTTCCAACTTGTCTTGGATGCTGTAGCCCCCGAAGAGGAAGTCCCAGTAGATCTCGATCCACCAGAGCTTACAGTCAATGTACCAAGTGGTGTGGTGTCCGGTGTGATCGAGATAGAGGCCAATGCGACCGACAATGTGGGATTGCTCAAAATCCAATTGGTTCTGAACTCCACAGTGGTCTTTGAGCGTAGTAACTCTGGAAAACTCAGTTACTACGATCCCGAGATGCTCACTGGGATGTACACCTTTACGATCGTTGCTACTGATGTATACGGTAATCAGATTTCTGTCACTGTTGATATATCCTATAAGGGAAAGGATGTGACTGTGAATGAACCTTCTAGCACAACCTCCACAACAGTCTTCCCATCAATCGGTTTAGTGGGTATCCTCATCTTGGTTAAGCGCGGGCATAAAGATTAGCGAACTCTTTGAGCTGGTCGAAGTACTTTAACTGTATCTCCCTCACCCTCCACTTCCAATTTCCCGAAGCTGTTCCCGGGAGGTTCATCCTTGCAGATTTAGGTAGTCGCAGAATATCTTGTAGCGGGAAGACTGCAAAGACAGCGACCGACTGCATTGCAAGTCTGATCATATCTCCCACAAAATCGACTTGGTTTGAGTTTGTATAGCTGATGAAGTGATCCCTGACCTCCCGGTCAGCTGATGTAAACCACTGCACAGCTGTCTCATTATCATGGGTACCCGTGTACACCACAAAGTCCTTCTCGTAGTTGTGCGGAAGATGGATATTGCTTGAGTCCCTATCATGGCTGAAACCATGCTGAAGGATCTTCATCCCTGGGAAAGCGAATTTCTTCCTTAATTCGATGACAGCCTCTGTGACAAGACCCAAGTCCTCGGCAATTAGGGGTATCTCTCCCAAATCCTCTTTGACTGCGGAGAACAACCTCTCTCCAGGGCCGGGCTTCCACTCTCCATTTATTGCAGTCTCTTCTCCGTAAGGGATCTGCCAGTATCTGGTAAAGCCGATGAAGTGGTCTATCCTGAGGTAGTCCACAAGCTCAAGTGATCGTTTGATTCTGTCTATCCAGAACCTGTATCCCCTTTCTCCCATGACATCCCACCTGTAGATAGGATTGCCCCAGAGCTGTCCTGTGGCAGAGAAGTAATCAGGTGGAACTCCGGAGACAAATTTTGGTAGGCCGTTTTCATCGAGGAGGAAGAGTTCCCTATTCCCCCATGTCTCCGCACTGTCATATGCTACGTAAATTGGGATATCCCCAATAATCCGTATTCCCCGGGAATTCGCATAATCTCTGATTGCTGTCCACTGTTTCTCAAACGTATACTGGAGGAATTTGATATAGAGGATTTTTTCTCCATTCTCCAGTTTCCATTTAGCGACTGCTGGATTGTTTGGGTCACGGTGCTCAGAAGGCCACTCATTCCAAGGCTTTAGATCATGGAATTCCTTCAGAGCGTTGTAGGTCGCGAAATCCTCTAGCCACATGCTCTTGGCACAGTACTCTTCAAACGCATCGGGGATATTCTCAACAAATCTTTCAAATGCTTTCTTGAAGAGTGTGGTCTTGTAGTGGATCACCCAGCCAAAATCAACCTCATCCTTGGGGAAATTAGGGATAGGATGGACATCCTCTTCAGTGAGTAACCCCTCAGTTATCAGCTCGTCGATGGATATGAGTAGTGGGTTTCCTGCATATGACGAGAGTGCTTGGTAGGGGGAGTCTCCGTACCCTGTAGGGCCGAGAGGCAGGATCTGCCAGAGCTTCTGGTCTGAGATTTCAAGGAGGTTAATGAATTTCCTCAATTCCTCTCCTAAATCCCCTATACCGTACTTGGATTGAAGACTTGTCGGATGCAGCAGTATTCCGCTTGATCGAGTAAAAGTCAATACCTCAAGAGGAAATCCAGAATTAATAATGATGCTGATTATGAGTTGATCTTCTCAAAATTCCTGATGGTCGGTACGTACATTTTGTGGACATAGTCCTTGATCATTCTTGTGGCAGAGAAGTTCGGGATGGCCTCAGCGACAGATCGTTTAGCTATTCGGACCCATCTCTTAGAAATCCCGTCTTCCATATCGTAGTACATGGGCACGACTTCATTCTCGAGGATATCATAGAGGGAATTGACATCGTGTGCGTCCTGCTCTTCCCTATCCTCAAACTCCTTACCATCTCCAATCACCCATCCATTGTCTCCGACGAATCCTTCAGCCCACCATCCGTCAAGAGTAGAGAGATGTGGGACTCCATTTGCCGCTGCCTTCATACCTGATGTCCCGGAAGCTTCGTAGGGACGGATCGGATTGTTCAGCCATACATCAACTCCCTGCACAAGAAAGCGAGCGATGTGCATGTCGTAGTTCTCGATAAAAGCAACTCTGCCTGAATTCGCCTTATCCATGGCTTGCTCATATACCTTCTGCAAGAGGTGCTTCCCGGGCTCGTCCGCAGGATGTGCCTTCCCTGCAAAGATGAGCTGGAGGGGATGGTACTTGTCATTGAACAGCTTCCGTACTCGTGAGAGATCGCTGAAAATGAGATTTGCGCGTTTGTATGTAGCAAACCTTCGGGCGAAGCCCACTGTGAGTGCCTCTGGATTGAGAAAAACGCCATAGGCCAAGATTTGATCTGCACCCATGTCCCCGTTTTTCCGCAATTGTCTAGCTGTCTCGCGTATCTGCTCCAGCAATCTCTTCTTGACCTGAAGTCTGACCTCCCAGAATTCATCATCGGGGATACTCTCAACCTGCTTCCAAAGCTCCTTATCGTCCTGCTTATCCACCCAGTCCTCACCGAGGTACTTGTCATATAATCTTCTCATCGGTCCTGATAAGAAGGTCGGGAGGTGTACCCCGTTGGTTATGTCAATTAGCTTAGTCCTATCGTTGTATTCCTCAAGCAGGGTCTTCCACATCTCTTCGGTGACCTTTGTATGGAGCTTGCTCACCCCGTTCACAAGGTGAGCGGTCTTGATACCCAACACCGTCATGTTGAAGAGACGCTGGTCTCCATCGGGTTTTATACCCAGCTTGAGAAACTCCTCTCTACTAATTCCAAGTTCGGTGATCTTGTCCTGCATCTTTTGGGCTACATGGTCGATGTCGAAGCGGTCGTGACCAGCGGGAACAGGTGTGTGTGTGGTGAATATCGTGGTGGCTCTGACATCTGCGAGTGCTTTCTCGAAACTGGTTCCATTTCTTGTCAACCTAGATATCCTCTCGATAGAGATGAAACTGCAATGCCCCTCATTAAGGTGCCATACTGAAGGTTGGACCCCAAGCTTTTCCAATAATGAGACCCCTGCAATTCCGAAGAGCATCTCCTGATGGAGTCTCATGTTGTGGTCACCGCCATATAGTCTTGCAGTAAGCCCTCTGAACCATGGGTCGTTGTCATCGATATCGGTGTCCATCAGGTAAAGTTTGACATTCCCCACGTTTACTAACCATACTTGGATCCACACCTCTGAATCTGCAAGCTTGACCCTAAGCTTCATCCTTTCATCTCCATCCATCACGGGGAGAATTAGGAGGTCATCCAATTCTGTCTCGATGAAGTCTGATTCCTGCCATCCATGAGGGGGAACTCTCTGTGTAAAGTACCCCTCTTTGTAGAAGAAGCCTACCGCTACAAACGGGAGACCTAGGTCCGAGGATTCTTTACAGATATCCCCTGCCAGTACACCCAGACCTCCCGAGTAGATAGGAAGTGACTGGTGAAGTCCGAACTCGAAAGAGAAATATGCTACTGGGTGCTCAAGTCCAATAGATGTATTTGGGGCGATGTTCTTCGCGTACCACCGATTCTCAAGCTTACGATAGTCGTCGAAGGCTCTCATCACCTCGTTGTACTGGCTCTGGAACTGGGGGTCTTCTGCCTTCTCCTCTAGGGTCTTCTCATCGATGTTGTTGAGAATTCCCATGACATTATGCTTCATTTCCATCCACATGGGGTAATCAAGATTCCTGAATAACGATCTTCCTCGATGATCCCAACTCCACCAGAGGTTGGTAGAGAGCTCTGCTAGCCGTGAGATTCTCTGGGGGAACTTCTTGTTTAAAGTCATTGAAAATTCAAATCAAACGACCTTTTGGGTAATTAAAGTCTTCAGGTTTTTCGATCGTATTCTTCCCGTAAATTTGACCGAGTACAGCATTAATTGGAATTCCCTCGTCCACCCACCCTCTAGGAACGGATACGCTTGTGGGTCATCCAGAATTGGCTTACCCCAGTAAAGCTCCACACAGTGATTCCTAAGCGACCTGAACTCCCAGTGGACTGCTCATTTCCATGCCTGATCCTTTGTTGGATTAATCTTCCGAACCTTCCCTACGGAAGGAACATCCGATCGAACAAGCCTTTAGGAGACCATGCTTCAACGCTCGTCTGGGGCTCACCTCCTCTTTCAGTTTCCCCCGCGACGTACCACATCGACCCGCTATTGAGCACATGCGGTTTCGAGTCTAGCCCAAGTAGACCGTCTAGTTTTTCCCGGGTGAGGGGATGAGTTCAAAATATCTTAGAGTACTTTTCTTTATCAATTGTTTGTTATTATACACTTAATCGTCCCAGAGATTGGATCGCCTAGACCTCCGTCTCCTTCGCACCTTCTCTATGGGGTTGCTATCCAGCTCCCTCTCCGCCTTCTTTTTCTCCATAAGAGCAAGGAGCTCTTCCTCCTCTGGGGTGAGCTCACCTTTTTGCTTCTTCCTCTTCAACATGATCTCGAGGATCTTATTATCCTCTATTTGATCCTCGGTTATCTGCAATTTAGGGGTCGATGGTTCTTCTTCATAGAATTCTGTCTTCTCCTCGTAGAATTCGGTTGATGGTGCACTTGCTACATCCACAACTTGCTCCTCTTTTGGCTTGGATATTGAGCTGAGATCAAGATCTCCTAATGTCCCGAAAAGTGAGTTGTCCCCTTGTTTTTCTTCCCTTTCCACTGGGTCTTCCTTCTTCCTCTTCTTCCTCCGATGAAGTATCGATTTGAATTCATCCGTCGGATTGTGGAAGATTTCCTGCGTCTGCTGCTGAGGTGCGCTCTCTTGGAATGACATGTCCTTAAATTGTGTTGCAGATGTCCCAGGGGCTAGCATATCGAGTGACTGGATGATCTCTTTAGCTAGGCCTCGAAGAGTAGGGTTGAGGTTACTCTGGTTCTGTGCAAAGTGTGTTTTGACTTCATTGAGGAAATGGAGACCTGTGTCATAATCTCTCGTGACGAAACCTGAGATTGCCTGAATGATGAAGAGCCGCATCATCTTGTCGACCATTGAACGGTCGCCAAAGGTAGAGTTGTACATAGCTACAACCGACTAGTAATTTCGTATTGATGAACCTTTCTAGGAAATGATGGAGGTTCCAGCTTGTCCCTCTAAGGCTTCCAGAACCTTTGTGTCCGAGGTGATGATCGCTCTCCTCCCCGACTGTTTGCAGAAGGTTACACATGCCTCTACTTTTGGCAACATAGTTCCAACTCCAAGAGCACCAGATTGTATAAGGTCCTTGGCCTCTTCAGGTGTCATGGACTTGATCTCCTCCTGATCCTCCTCCCCGAAATTCTTGTAGACAGAGTCTACATTGGTGAGGATGAGCAGGAGATCGGCATCAAGTTGGTCCGCAAGTACTGCTGATGCCCTATCCTTGTCAATCACTCCATCCTGTGCCTGTATTCCTCCGTTGAGGGTCACCGGTGTCCCTCCACCACCGACTGCGATGACAAGTGTGTTGTCATTGATGAGGTAATCGATCGTCTTATACTCCATAATGCTTAGGGGCCTTGGAGATGGAACCAACCTTCTCCATCCCTTCTGGAACTTCTTGAACTTTGCAGTATCCTTAACCTTTTCGTAGTCTTCGTCACTCAGGAAGGGACCTACTGGTTTGGTAGGATTGTCGATCATCTCTTGAGTCAGGTTGACCTCGACCGATGTGGGGATAACAACAACCTCCTTTTGAATCTCTCTTTTCCTGAACTCATTGATAAGGCAGTGTTGGAGCATAACTCCAATCTGTGTCTGGGTCATGGCCGTAAGAATCCTCAATGGCAATGAAGGAACCTCTGCTCCCTGCTGCTGGAGGAGGAGGTTTCCAACCTGCGGGCCGTTACCATGGGTTATCACGAGATCGTATCCCTTCTCGTATAGATCCACGATCAATTTAGCTGTGGACTGGGACTTCTTCCACTGCTTCTCATAGGTCGCAGACTTAGGCTCTGTGATGAGCATGTTTCCACCAATTGCAACCACAAGTTTCTTTGTCAAGGTATGTACTCTCGACGTTCTGTATTAAAAATCACTGATTGGGATTAGGACTTTTCATCCTCAATAAGCTGATCAAATTCCTCCTCCAGGTCCAACTCTTCCCCTTTATCCTTCTTTAAGAGAGCGTCCATCTCATCAAGACTGATATTTTTCAGGGCCTCGGTGTCCCATGTCAGATCCTCCTCATTACGAATTCTCTCCTTCCGCTTTTCTTCAAGCCACGCGTATACTGAGGTGTGATTTGCGCCGTTGGCAAGTTTGTTGATTGCCTCCTTTGCATCCACAAGGCTTGTGAACCGTCCAATTAAGGATACAGTATTTCCAAGAATTACCATAGAAACTTTCGTGTACTCCTCAATAGTCTTCCTCGTTTTACCCCCAGTTCCAATCAATCGTGATCTCAATCTCCTAATTGCATTTGCAGAGGTACCTCCCAGTTGTCTGAGAGGGATAATCTCTAGATAGAAATCATCGTTCAGGAGCTTAAGTGCCTGTGCTGGTGTGAACCCACGCCCGATTGCCTTGATGACCTCGCCCGATTTTAGCATAAGTACTGGGTCTACCAGATCTTCATTGGGCATAATGATTACTTCACCGGAGTCTGAGTCAACGTCTATTTTGCACTGGAGGCTCCTCTCCAGCTCTTTCTTCGTACTGCCCTTCGGGCCTATGATTACACCTATCCTGTTCTTTGGAACTCTGACATAGTTCGTTGACTGTGGCATTGCTAAGATTTAGAGGGTTCTTCTCTGTATTTAATCCTTGCCGTCGAGTTGACGGTATGGTGTGAGGCCTGAAGAAGTCGTTTACTCGTCATAGAGTAGTAGTTTATCCAATATGCTTCTGTCCCCATCGATAGAGCTCGTCAAGGACGGGTTCCAGATCTTTCCCTTTTTGGGTAAGGGAGTAAGTGGGGTGTGAGCACCCCTCTGTCATCTTTTTCAGGATGATCCCTGAGGCTTCTAGACGTCGTAGAACCCGGGAGAGTGAGGAGGCAGTGAGTTCCCGAGGAAAGCTATTTGAAATTTTCCGTTTTATCTCGGAGAACCTCATAGGGTGATCGAGGAGACTGTGGATAAGGATGAGATCCCATTTTGAACTCAGCACCATGCTTGCGATTGCAACCGGGCAGTAGTTCTTTTCTTGGGTCACCGCCATATGTAATATAAGTTCGCGCAGTAGAAAAAGGTAACGAATACTGCAGTATATTCGTGGGATGAGTAAAAATGTAGTACAATTACTTTCTCAATCCTCTCGCTGCACCAGTTGCCTAGTGTAGATCAGATTAATTGGATGACTCATGAAGGAGGCGTAAAATTGTACCCTCATCAGCATCTTCTCCCGTAACCCACTTGTAAAGCTTCGCTAGCTCAATCACATTCACCCCCATTGATTCGAAGTAGTTGTTCATGTTGGTGATATCCCTCAGAAGAAATGTTTCGGCCTCTGGATGATCATGGAGAACAGACTGGGATACATCGATGATGTAATATTCCCTCTTTCTAATGTTGAAAAGGACATTAAATGGGCTTAGATCCCCATGGACGAGCTTAGCCTCCCGATACATCTTTCTGATTGCTGCCATGATCTCCTTGTACAGTTCGGCAGGGCGTTCTATGTCGACTTCTACCAGCTTGGGAAGGACAGCTTTTCCATCCCCTAGAAACTCCAGAAACAGCACGTTCCTCTCTACCTCTATGGGCTTGGGGACTGATACGCCAACCTCCCTCAACCGTTTTAGGTTCTTGAATTCCTTCTTGGCCCACTCCTGAATGAATCCCACTCTTGAGCTCTTATATCGTTTGAATCGGTAGTCTCCCTCTACGTACTGTTTCATCTTCCTGAAAGCTGGACTGTCAATTCTGTAAATCTTGCATGCAAGTGGCGGATCCCCTGGGCAAAAGTAGACATTTGCCTCTTTGCCAGTGGAGATGGCACCACCTACCTCATCGATAAGACCGTTCTGGATGTACTTGAAGAGGATCAGACGGGTCTTCTCATCGAAGACTGTCTCCAGTGTAGAATAGATTGCGGGATCCTTCTCCAGTTTCTCCCGGTATCGTGATTCGATAACCCTGTCAATCCTGTCGTCAAAACCGTCGACGTCCCCTCCATCTAAATCCTCTTCCATTGGGTCATCTGGATTCCGTGACATCAACACTGTCTTCTCGAACTCTGTTATTAGTCTATCGGAGGTAAAGTTGGTCCTTGAACAGGATGAAGGTCTGTTCCTCACCCAACTCTAACTCTCTGGAAAAATTGTCCACCCTGATCTCAAACGTGTGGTAGTCCTCTA
This sequence comes from Candidatus Heimdallarchaeota archaeon, assembly GCA_027077875.1. Lineage (GTDB taxonomy): Archaea > Asgardarchaeota > Heimdallarchaeia > Heimdallarchaeales > Kariarchaeaceae > S139-21. The sequence goes on along the minus strand of JALWRB010000313.1, from coordinate 32,255 downwards.
GATCCATCAGTTCGTATACATCATAGTTCCTAGACATAACAAGATAGGTTGGTTCCTCGAAGAAATCGATGGGGCGAAGATTTTTCCACTCCTTAATGTGGATGACCTCAAGGCTCCTCAGATCAGTTACAATAATTGCAGCCGCGTTGATAACATCCACTCTGCAAACGGAGTTCTCATAGTATATCAGATCTCCTGGTTTAACTCCCGGGAGCTTGAAGAGGTAGGTGTGCTGGTACTTCCTCGTCCCGTCCTTTGTCTCTCCTACAAGGCTGTAGTTGACGGAGGTAATCGCAAGCCATTTCTTCTTCAGAACCTCGATGACATGTTCAACAAGGCTGTTTGAACCACACTTGTAGTCGTAGCCTTTGTGGACCTCTATCTTGTCTGACACAAAATAGTACGGGTTCTCGGCACCTATGCCCTCGATCTGATCCCTGAAGACCTGTTCGACATACTCTTCCTCCTCTTTGGTGAGATTTCTGTCAATAGCTCTGAGCTGGAATATGGTGTCTCCTCCAGATGACTTCTTCGCACATATCTCGCAGGTTCCCCAGAGGAAGTCGATGTCCAGAACAAGGCTCTCTTCATGTGGGGGGAATTCAGGGATGCTCTCGTCAGTCACTTTGATCAGGAGTGAGAGCCGGGGTTTCCCATCGTCCCAGTCTGGATCGTTCATTGGGAATGCACTAACTTCATTGTCCAGAGGTGTATTTACCCACTTTCTGACAAAATCAACCAATAGATCTGGTAGTGATTCAGGAGTATTGGATGAAGACCATCCTCCTGGGAGGAGAACTGCACCACAGGTTAAGCAGGTATTTAGCCCTATCTTTGGCTTTTTGAGTGTGGCAGTATGGTTTTCCTTCCAGTAACACTGATAGCAGAATGAATCATGTAGGGGAACTCCCTCCTTACCACATACGGAGCAGAACAGAGACCTCATTGTGTAGCACCCACCATGATTGCATGACCCACTGGTGATCCGTCCGGGAGTTCCATCCACAGGACGGAATCTGGGTGGATGATCTCTTCCCTGATCAGGAGTTCCGTTATCCGCTTACCCATAATATTGATCTGGGTCGCTCCGGTAATGAGCGATAGGATTTCGCTCTCATAGTAGTCCTCAGTACCGTAGAAGTACTCACTGATACGAATGGTCACACCATTGTGCCTGAATGTACTCCCAGATATCTCCGAGTCACAGACCGCAATAAGAACTTCGTTCTCGATCTTGTGAACTTTAGCGAAAAACAGCTCTGTCATCTTACTTGATCGGTCTCACTGCTTGGGTGGCACCACACGCTTCACAGCGCATGATGATGATTCTGTCTTTGAGTTCCAAGACGGTATCTGGCTTTCCGCAGGTCGCGCAGAATACATAGTTCTTCAAATACCTGTCAATGGCCTTCGAGATCTGCATCTTCCCATGCTTACCTTGAAAAATTGCTCGTTGTCCCTCTACATTACCGTTTGTACCAAGCTCGGTAGTCAGGAACTTTAACAGGTGGCTCTCCTTCCTGTTCAAGAAATTTGCTATCTCCTTGAAGTTCTTGAAGAAGGTTCTATTCCCCTCTATCGAGGAGTTGATCTTCGGGATCTCAAACCTCGAATCTCCTCGGATTGATTCGGGAACAAGCTTGAGCGCGCGGTCCAGTGCCTCGTCGTAATTATACTCTTCCCAAAATTTGCTACTCATACGATACTCTGTTCTCCTCGATATATTTTAAGATTCGTTAAGCTTTCTTCGCAAGAATCGATGTCAATACTGTCTCTACTTTGGTTCCTAAGACCTCGAAGCCTGCCTCCCGTATCATAGTCTCCAGCTGTTTTATGCTCAGCAGGGGTGTCTCAAGTTGCCATCCCTCGGGAGTGATGATCTCGTTGTAAAGTTTGATGACAAAATGGGGGAGATTGTTGGCCACCTCCAAACTCACGAAGTACCCTCCTTGTCTCAGTACCCTATATGCCTCCTTCAGGATGACATCTGGGTCGAACACCTGAAGGACTGACAGGGCTATCACAACGTCCATACTGTCGTCCTTTGGAAGCCAGTCACTTTCGTCTGGTGCATCAATGTACTGTATTGTCCCCTCATGGAGAGCATCCACACGCTTCTCTGCCCCTCTCAATGCCAGAAAAATCGGTTTTTTTATTTCTTCCGAGGGATTCTCGCAGTATTGGCATGCATCTTGGAGATAGGGGAGAGAATATGCCTGTGGAGATATAGCGAGTAGATCCTTGTTTCTCAGGCATCCAGTAATCTTCGAGATATTGACGACTAGCTCTCCCGTTATGTCTTTGATAATTGTAGCCTCTTGAATAAAATCGAAGACATATTTCTGCAAGTGACCGAGTTCTGCCCATCCCTTGTCCGTAATGGTGAATTTCTTTTTCTTCCCGTCACTCATTTCCGCAGTGAGGTACTCACCATCTACCAGCTTTCCAACGATCCTGTAGTACTGTGACTGCGAGTACCTAATCCTAGAAAACTTGTTCTCGATGAATGACTGAATCTTGGTCAGGGTGTCCACTCCCTTTGCAACAGTCCTCAGGATTTCATATTCTACCCACTGGAGAACTAATCCCTGCTCGTTAGATGTCATTCCCTCACTAAATGCAGAATTCTCGTCCAACGAATTTTGGGCCATATCCTGTGTTCTCATTACTTCTATATTATTATTTTGGGAAGTATCATTGTTATTCGCATATTTGCGACTAAAAATATCGCACTGTTATTTCCAATACATGCTCTGAAATTAAGCAACGTAAATCTATATGTGGTTAATTGGTGGGTTTCTAAAATCACTTTTTTTGATGATATTCGCAATGATGCGAATAATTTAGCATCATTCATGCGAATATTTTTATTCAACATTCTACCTGACTAGATCATGAAGAAAAAGTATACAATTACCATATTATTGTGGATAGTTGTCATCGGGGCAACCATCAGTGCCCGCGACTTCATCTTCGAAGATGTTCAGAATTCTACGAACATTATCGAAACGGATACTGAGGCAGGTCATGGTTCCGCTTTTATTCAAGATAGATTCAATAAAAATGGCTCTGATCTCACCCATATCGTCGTCATCGAAGCTCCAGAGGGAGAAGATATTACTTCCAACCAATGGAGAAACTACACTTTGTTCCTATCAGTCTATCTCTTGGATGAGTTACAGGATCTAGGGTATGATTATGTGATAACGGACAGTGTTGTCATCGCCAACCCCGACCTCCCCAATGAGATCGCGGAGAACTTTGTTTCTAAGGATCACAGGTACGCTATCATGAACATCGTGGAAGAGGATTTCGACTTTGACAACCCGGGGACTAAGATGACCGATGATGTGGAAATTATCAGGGATCTCCTCGAAAACACTACCGCGCCGTATGATGTGGCCCTGGCTCAAATGACCCCTCTATACGGGGCGCAGATGGCTGAGCAGATCGTCGAGACGACCCTGCCCCCAAGGGAGGATGCAGAGGGCATGCAGTTAATACTTACGGGTCAAGCTGCAAACTTCGCTGATATAACCCGGACTGGCAAGGAGTCATTCGAGGAGTCTGAGTTCCTCGCAATTGCGTTGGCGTTCATAATTCTCATCCTCGTTTTCAGAAGTCCTATGGGTGTGCTAATGCCAATTGTAGGGATGGTGGCTGCACTCTTCCCCTCGTATTACATCGTGGCGTGGCTGGGTAAATTGGATTTCTTTATTATCTCGGACTTCCTCCCATCTGTCATTGCAATGATTGGTATCGCTGTTGCAATAGATTACAATCTATTCAGTATGATCAGATACAGGGAGGAATACAGAAAAGAGAAAGCAAAACATCTCTCCGCGGGGACATGGAACAAGGAGACGATGAGAAAAGTCAGGAGTGAGGCGGCAATAAGAACGGACAAGACCACTGGCACAGCGGTCATGTACTCTGGCATCACCGTCATCATTGGCTTCCTCTCCCTACTTCTCCTCCAAAGTGATTTCACATTTGGGATGGCGATAGGAGTCAGTGTTGTTGTATTCACTTCTATAATCGTTACACGTACCTTCACAAAGTCTGTACTCGGGCTTTTCGGGAACCTACTCGACTGGCCAAACTTCATGAGTGGTCACAATAAGGATATCAAAAAAATCCAAGAGGGAACCATCGAGACTACTGGAATATGGGTCAAGTGGTCAAATTTGGTCATGAAGTTCTCCATTCCGTTCCTGATCATCGGGATCATTATGGTTGTACCATTTGCCACCCTCTCAATGCAGGTCGATCTTTCATTCGATCTGGTGAAGAACATGCCCCCTGGTGTCGAGTCAAGGGAGGGTTTCGAGGTCTTACAGCGGGAGTTCAACCTTGGAGACGTTAACCCTTACCGTGTCGTCCTTGATCTGGGAGAGAGCACAGACTTCTTTTCGCAAGACTACAACTCTACTGCAACAAGGATAGTTGACTCACTCAATGAATATGGATCGTGGGCTCTGAACTATACTGGGTACCGGGAGAAATCAGGAACAGATCTGTCATTTGAGCGGGTATCCACGATATCAGTCATCTCAAACAACGGAAATACAACGTATCTTGAGTACAGTGACATATCCTTCATACTAGGTCTGCCTGCTCAAATCCCAATAATTAGCAATGGTACAATTGTTGGTACAGTGAACAACACTCAAACGCCAAATTACCTCAGATACATACAGAATTACGTGAACTTTGACAATGGAAACAATACTGTAGTGATGGAGCTGAGCTCAAACCTCGATCCTGGTAGTGCGGCTGCATGGGATCTTGTCCAAGTGCTACGAGATAAAATTCCGGTAATATTCGGAGATCTTATCAAAGATGGAACGATCAAAAAGACTTACGTAACAGGATACGCAGCCTCATTTTACGACTCACGTGAAAGGATGTACGGAAATGTCCCTCTGATGCTCACAGTGGCTATCATCCTCATTTTTCTCGCTCTGCTGATACTCTTCAGGAGCGTCATCCTCCCCATCAAGTCCATCCTCACCATCATAGGCTCTATACTCTTCGCCATGGGTGCGTTGGTTTTCGTCTTCCAAGAGGGCAACTTTAATCATCTGGAACTATTCGGCTTCGTCTTGTTCAACGCGGAGATATCGGGGATATCATACTTCCTCCCCACATTCCTGTTTACGACTCTCCTCGGACTTGGAATGGACTACTCCATTCTTATTATCTCACGGATCAAGGAGGAGTACGAGAAATCAGGAGATATGGACTACTCTGTGGCACATGGGATACACCATACCGCAGGGGTCATCTCATCTGCCGCTATCATCATGATCTCAACTTTCCTCGTCTTCGCTCTTAGCCCGATGCTTACCTTAAAGACGATGGGTGTAGGAATGGCTGTTGCGGTCTTCATAGATGCCACTGTTTCTAGGATTATCCTGCTCCCTTCAGCTATGAAGCTTGCTGGGCGATGGAATTGGTGGATGCCTAAGTGGTTGGAGAAGATCCTTCCCAAGGTTGAGTTAGAACATTAATGTTGTGAATCTCATATATACGGTGGTCGAAGTTCTTCCCCACCTCGAATCCAGTTGGTCTTAAATCAACTCCCTTATAATTTCAAGGGAAAATAATATTGAGACAAGAGTTGTTGGGTCAGGAGTAACTATTATGATGCAGGTTCAACACCTAATCCATTCTCAAGTTTCTATTCCATGGGTAGGCTGTCGTCATTTGCCCACTCTTTCATTGAACCGTCATAGACAGAAGAGTTGTAACCCATGCTATGGAGAATGTAGGCGACCAGTGCAGCCCGAACTCCACCCTGGCAGTAAGTGACGATTGGCTTGTCACTGCTAATCTCCGAAAGTCTCTCTTGGATTTCAATAAGGGGCTTGATATGTGCTACTTCCTCGGACGTATTTCTACTTGTTAAGAAGTCTCTCCATTCCATGTGTACTGAGGTGGGAATCCTACCCCCCCTTTTGTTTCCCCGATCGTCCTGTCCTGTATATTCCTCCCAACTCCGAACGTCAAGAAGTGTCATCTCGCCAGGTTTAATCTGATCCCTAGTTACGACCAACTCTGGATTGTATGAGCTTGAAAATCTTCCACGACGTAATGGTTCGAAAATCTCAACGCTTACAGGGTATCCCTTGGCAATCCAATCCTGCCAACCTCCATCCAGTAGCTTGACATTTTCGTGTCCATGGAGGAGAAGAGCCCAAAGAAATCTCGCGGCAAATAGGGAGCCGTCACTGTCATACGCAATGACAAGTGTATCTGATGATATCCCCATCTCCTCCACCAATTCTGGGAAGTTTTCAGGATAGTAGAGTCCTGGCTCCTCGTCTGAGCCAGATTTGACATATGGATGTCCTAGGCGTTTTATTGCAGTAGGTATATGGCCCCTCCGATACTCGTGCCAATTGTAGAAACAGTCTACAATCACTAGGTTTTCCTCTCCCAGTCTCGATCTGAGTTCTTCAGCAGAGATATACATCGCTCTTCCAGTTCCCCGAGTCCCCGAGTTACCGATTGCCACAGTCCCTACCCGAATTAAGGGTATAAAAACAATCGGTGGAACCTTGCTAGGAAATGGGATAAGAATAAATCTACTAATCGAGAACAATTACTCAAGCACCACGCGTAAATTCAACATCCTCGGAATCTAGTTGGAGAATTGTCAAACAGTGTCGATTCTTTCATTTTTCTCCCAATATGCTGTGGAAAATATCGTAAGAAATCGACAATAGTTTATATAGCAAAGGCGTTTTGCTTAATTCATGAATTCATTGGTCAAATTGAGAGTATTCGCGATATCGTTAGCGATTATTATGGCAACCTCAGGGATGTCAGGATCCCTTCTCACGCCACCTGAGGATCCATTGATGAATTCCAACACTACCACACGAACTAACTTGGGGAATGGGACCTATGTTGATGTGACGGTGGATGGAAATTTGACTACACTGCAGTTCTCTGACAACTCAATGATGGTCATTAACGCATCAGAGGATGTGACTACCATGGAGATTTACGAGAATGCTACCGGGGTGATGTTCACAAGGTTCATTATCGAGAGTCAGGTACCGATGGTCACACTTCCGTCTGAATTTCTTCCAATAACAGACTCAGTGACAAGGATCACAGTACAGGAGGTGAATTCGGCAACAGGTGAGATTCCCATTGAACTCGTACAGCTGTCACTCCTCTCTGAGGACCCCACCGATATATCTGCAACTAGCCTTAGTGGGTATAGCAACACAAATGGATCGTTCTACTTCAACTTCCTCTACGCATGGAATCAAACGGGTGGTTCTGGGGAGCTATCAGTTGGCAGTACATCAGAAGGCAACGATACCATGTTCTCATTTAATTACTTCCCGGATCTTGCAAGACCATTTGGACCATTCAAGGCTGTTCTGACTGACACTGGTGCTGGCTATACCAAGACCGACACTATCTTGACACAGACTTCATCATCTGCATCCCCAGATTCCTTCTTCGATGTCTTCACAGATATATTTGAGGGTGGGGATACGCAGAGTCACCAGATGCAAGGTGCAACAGATGGTGGCAAAGGATTTGGTTCCTTCTTCAACTATAACAACATCTCTTCGGGATACACAAACGGTACGGGTGTTGAACCAGGAGCACCACCGGTTGCTGAACGGTACCCTGCGGCCATATTCGACAACCCCACCAAACTCTTCGAATTTGTCGATGTGGTCATCACATCATCCTCTGTGGAGTACCTCTTCGAGACCTTCTCAGTTACCCTCTTCGTAGATAAGATGGTCATCAATTATTACACCTTCACTGGTTATTACATCCCTATCGTCATCTACTACGAGACGTTCCAGATCCACATCGTGATCGAGAGCATCACCGTGATAATTTATCTCCAAGTTGTAGAGCTAGTTATGGTGGTAATTGTCTACGAGCTCGTCAAGATCGAGGTCTACCTTACATATCTTGTGATCCTGATTGAGGTTCTAGAGATCACGATTATAGAGATCTTCATCTGGTTCATCGACGTGACGGTTGTGATCGATATCAGCATTACAATAAATATCTTCATCATAAATATTCGAGTGACAGTCAAGTGGGTGATTATCCTCCCGATCTGGATTTGGATCATCCCCGTATTCATACCTGTGTTCATCCCAATATTTATCCCTGCACCGACACCAGTTCCGTATATCCTCCCTGAGACTGATGTCGATCTTGTAGAGCAGACGTTCATAGAACCTGACAACAAGATGAACCTGACCTACCTCGTGACGGATGAATACGGGAACCCAATCTCAGGTGCCAACGTGACGGTCTGGGTAGACAATGGTGTCACGGCCAAGCAGTACACAACTGTCGAGGATCCAGCGAGGATAGGATACTACGAGCTTATAGAAGCAGATCTGGAGAGGGATGCTTATATTAATGTCACCGCAAATACAAATTCTCTACGGCCGATAGGGTTCTTGGAGTACAATCAGTCCGAGGTAAGCAATCCGCCGAGCACAACTACAGTCACCTCCGTCTCAACCACGACAGTGACCTCGACTCTTCCCTCGAGTTCAAACTCATCCACGACTGTGACGTCTACCTTACCATTAAACTTCGTGTGGATGGTTGGTGCATTCATTACGAGCTCGGTACTGACTATGGTAATTCGGAAAAAAAGGAAAGGGATAGGTCACTAGGATTGTAGGATTTTTCATACTTAGCCCTTAATATTGTTTAAATCATTGATTATATCCAATGTCAGACTTGGAATATCTCATTATCTTCAAATCCTATGGAATACCAATCTACAGCAGGTGCTTCGGACATTTCTGCAGCAATCTGATGAGGGATGATGTCCTTCTCTCAGGTTTTCTCTCGGCCTTGACGACTATTGGAAAGGTTTCAGAGAACGCAGATTTTGACAAAATTCAGGTTGAGGGGGAGGATGTCAACCTCCACTTCAGCAAGTCAGGGGATCTTATTTCTATGTCTATGGGTGACACGAAACTATACTTCTTCTATGTAAAACACCGAGACTACTACATCGTTGCTGGCTTCCCGGTAGATGGGTTTGTCATGGGTGAGAATACACCTCTGATCCAGGAGCTCTTCAATATTGTAGAGGAGCTACTCGACAATAAGTACTTGGGTATGAAATGGGACAGCATAACCAAGGAGGAATTCGAGGAATTCGAAAGGGACCTTCTCAAAAACGCTATAAGCCCATGGATGTCGGGGAACAAGGGCAGTCATGTATGTATCTTAGGTGAGAACTGCCCTCTTCGTATCGCCGTCATCGAGTCCAAAGAGAAGAGCATTGGAAGTAGAATCAAGGAGACGATCTTGTCCTACAGGAAGAAGAATATGTTCTCCAAAATGAGGATGATGATGAGCGGGATGAAAGAGCGGATACGCCCCTCCTTCTGACACCTCGGTACAAGGATAATTGCTCGCTGTTGCTATAATAAAGTGGTCAATTCGAACTATTTTTTCAAGAAAGCTTGAAGTACCCCCTATCAACTGATCGTAGGCAGTGAGACAATAATGTCGGATAAAGAGAAGATATATCCTCCAAGTGAGGACATCGTCAATAATGCAAATGTGAAAGACTACGAAGAGACGTACAAGCGATCCATCGAGGATCCAGAGGGTTTCTGGGCAGAACAAGCAGAGAACTTGGAGTGGTTCCAGAAGTGGGACAAGGTACTTGATGACTCCAACCATCCTTACTATAAGTGGTTTGTGAACGGGAAGATCAACATAATCCACAATGCGATTGACCGCCACCTGACGACCGAGAGGAGGAATAAGATCGCCTACATATGGGAAGGTGAGAACGGAGATGTCATGTACTATTCCTACCACAGATTAAATCGGGAAGTTTCTGCATTTGGGAACATTCTCAAGGCAATGGGAGTGAAGAAGGGCGACATCGTGACGATTTATATGCCCCAAATCCCAGAACTGATCTTCGCGATGTTGGCATGTGCAAAGATAGGCGCCGCTCATTCGGTAGTGTATGCAGGGTTCAGCTCCACCGCACTGGCTGACCGGATTGAGGATGCAGAGAGCAAACTGCTGATCACAGCAGATGGTGGATTCAGGAGGGGGAAGGTCGTGGATCTGAAAGAGATCGCTAATGAAGCCATGCAGCGTTCTCCAACCATCGAGAGGTGCATCGTAGTCAGAAGGACAGGTCATGAGGTGATCATGGAGGCCGAGAGGGACTTCTGGTTCCATGACCTCAAAGCACTTCCTATCGCAGATGGACCCTGCAAGACCGAGGTGATGGACTCCGAGGACATGCTGTTCATCCTCTACACATCAGGAACTACTGGAAAGCCAAAGGGAGTGAAGCACACGCATGGAGGGTACGCACTTTACACCTCATTCGTACACAAAACGGTTTTCGATATCAAAGACACTGATAGGTGGTGGTGTCTTGCAGACCCTGGCTGGATCACGGGTCATTCATTCATCGTCTATGCCCCTCTGATCAATGGTACAACCACAATTCTCTACGAAGGAGCTCCTAACTATCCTTATCCCAATAGGGTTTGGAAAATGGTTGAGAAGTATGGGGTAAATATCCTCTATACCTCACCTACTGCAATTCGTGGACTTATGAGATTCGGAGACTCGTGGGTCAACAGGCATAACCTCAGTTCCTTGAGGCTCCTCGGGAGTGTGGGTGAGCCAATAAACCCTGCCGCATGGGAGTGGTTCTACAAATGTGTTGGAGGAGAAAGGTGCCCGATCATGGACACATGGTGGCAGACCGAGACCGGAGGATTCATGATCAGCCCATACCCGATTACTCCACTCAAGCCGGGAAGTGCCACTAAACCCCTGTTTGGCATATCTGCCGAGGTCGTGGACGAGAAGGGGAACAGAGTCGAGGACGGGGAGGAAGGCATTCTCGTAATCAAGAAGCCATGGCCAGGTATGGCCAGAACCATCTACGGAGATGACGAGAGGTACAAGCAGGTATACTGGTCCGACTACCTCGAGCAGAAATGGTACAAGGCGGGAGATTCCGCAAGGCGGGACACGGACGGATACTTCTGGATTATCGCAAGGATCGATGACGTTATCAAAGTGTCAGGATACAGACTGGGTACAGCAGAGGTTGAGAGTGCTCTTGTCAGTTTCCCTGTGGTGGCCGAGGCCGCTGTTATTGCCCTTCCCCACGACATCAAGGGGAATGCGATTCACGCGTACTGCATACTCACCGAGGGAGCTGAACCATCACCCGCGCTTGCCTCCGAAATCCAGAAACATGTCAGGCACGAACTGGGACCGATAGGTGTGCCCGAACACGTAGAATTTGTGGACTCCCTGCCCAAGACTAGGAGCGGTAAGATCATGAGAAGAGTACTCAAGGCCCAAGCATTGGGAGAAGACCCTGGTGATTTGAGCACCATAGAGGACTAAACAACTGGTTCTTCTCTGGGTTTAATAATCCAAAGTTCCACCCGTTCGTCTTTTCTCCAGTCCCTCCTCCGAGTCCTCTTTGAGGAGGGTTTCACACTCTTTTCCAATCTATCTTCAACGTAGAATTTGTTGCTTTCAGTGAGTTCCTTCCAGATCGGGTTATCAGATTCTTCCACAACCTGTGACAGGTTCGAGAATAGGAGGGCAATTCTACCTTCTGGAAGTAAGTAGTCAGAAACCTGTTCAAAGAACCTTCGGAAGAGGTCCCTCTCATAGTAAATTGCTCGGTCAATTCCCGATGAGAGTTCGTGTGTAGCGGGCATCCAAGGAGGGTTGAAGACGACTAGGTCCACACGGGCACTGAGATCTGCAAAAAGGTCTCCAAATCGTAATTCCAACCTATCATCCCACCCTAAACGCTTGCTCTCCTGATCCACTCCGATGATTGCATTTGGATTGATGTCTGTTGCAAAAACTCTCGTAAAACCAGAATCCAGCAAGAGGTAAGAGAGAACCCCACTACCCACACCTACATCAACCGCACTTGACTTGATGCCCTGATACTCCGACAACCAATCCTTGAAGAGCTCTAAGTGGTCGAATCTGGTGGGGAAGTACGTCCCATAGTAGGGGTGGATCTTCCTCCGCAAAACCTCGATATAGATCCCTTTCTTGTACCACTGCCAAGAGCTATTGAGGCCCTGCAAGCTCGGGAATGAGATCAGAAAATTGGGAACAGTGGGATAGAGGATCTCCAACCAACCGATTCTCGGTGAATTCTTGGCATCAATTCTGTGATTTGAGATTCTGAGAAGCAGTTTGTGAGAGGCCTCCCTGTACTCCTTGCGAAACTTACGCTGATCGCTGAACGTATCTCCCACCCTTTTCTTCAGGATCTTCTTCAGTTGGTTGAGAACTCGGAGACCGCTGCGAAAGTAGTCCTCGATGAGGACAAGATTGCCTGCTATGAGCAGTTTTGCCGCATCTCTCGGGTTCATCTGCTGTGTGTAACCAACTACCTCGATCTCCGATGTAATGATCTCAGGTCGATCTGGAGTTAGCACATCCTGTCTTATTCATCTCCTCTTAAATCTGCTACTATTCCCCCCTGTCTGAGGAGATTCAGTGATACTGTCGTGATTAACTCCTCATTCACTGAGTTCAAAATGTTTATTTAAGAAGGATTTTTATTTCACTTGGGTCTTATACGGAATTTAATTGGTCGTTAGATCGAGTGTAGGGCCCTTTACAGTTACTGAATTATCAGGTCCTGTTCGAACACTTTGATCGAATAGACGTTTATCCAATCTCCGGTGTTGTCAACACCGACCTGTATGGTGTGGGACCCTGCTGATACCGAGTACGTCACGGGAATAGTCCAATACCCGTTCAGGACATTAACACCATCAACAACTGGTTGGACGACTTTCTTTACACCATCAACTTTTACCCACAGGTTGTTAGCGAAGTCGATGTCTACAAGCCTGATCGAAACAACGATTATGTTGTCATTTGATGTGAACGAGGAGACAGATGTCTGTGAATATGAGTATCTGAAATAATGTGTGGTTGTGTCTGAGTATCTCTGGATCGAGTCCGTCTGTTCCAGATCTACGCTGTATATGTCCACCCAATCACCAGTGCCGGAGACGTACTTGACCTCAATTGTATGAGTTCCTGACATCCACCCTAGTGAGATGGTAGTTATATGTCTGATATCGGGTGCGACATCAAGGTAACCTTTGAGGGTTCCGTCAAGATATACACCGACATAATTCGCGAAATCGACATCGAGTGCGTCAACTTTTACGTTGACAGGTCCGAATGCAGTCACCTGCATGGCTCCAGTGGTCGATTTTCTCCCATAACTGCTGGGTCCCAGATTTATGAGAGTCTCATTCTCGTATATTGTGTAAGTTGCTGCTGCCGAAGCACTGTGAAGCGAACTTGCAACGAGGGTTGTCATGATTACTAAAAATAGTAATTGTAGTCGTATTTTACTTAGTTTCAAGAATAATACCTCCGTTTTTCACGGATATGCACGGGTAGTCACGGGTATATATAAGTCTATCGGGTTTTTTTTTAAATTTTGAAAAAATATTTCCTATTTTTTGATGTCTGAAAAATCGGCTTAAAAGCTATTTGTCACTGCTCTCCAATAGTGTATACTCCAGCGTTTGTCCAGAAGAAAAATTAATTAGTAGTTAAGCTGACTTGGATGAGAGCTCCTCACTGGTTGGGTCTCCACATGAGGGACAGAAGCGATCTGTCTCCGAGATCGGGCTCCCACACTGGAAGCAGGCAAGGTTTGACCTCTTGTAGGTTCCAAGAAATTCTTCATTCTCCACAGTGCGGAGGAATTCTTCCTTGGTCTGAGCTGCTCTATTTGTACCTAATTTTGTGAGCGAACTGACACTCGATGTTCCTTTGAAAACCAGAAATACAATTAGTATGATGACGAGGAACATGAATGCAAAGACAAAGAAAGGCATGATCGAGAAGGCACTGAATGGCTCCTGTGGTTCAACTGGAAAGGTGTTGACACGTCTCTGATAGCTTAGGAAAAGGTTGAGCATGAATAGTAGGGGGATCATGAAAAAGATCACCATCCCGATGACAACTCCCCGTTGCATTCCGGTGAACTTTGAGATCATTGTCTCGCCCTCCTTACTCACATCGTAGTTGCACAGTGGGCATAAGATGGTCTCTGTATAGTAGTTGTTGAACATTGAGGAGGAATGGTGGTGACGATTCCTTACTACCATCCTGTCTTGGAGGCAGATCAGTCTGTTACATCGTTGGCACTTGTCAACGGCCTCGCGGGACGGGTGATAGTCACATGCCATTTTGCTCATATTCTGAACTATGATTTCTGATTTATTAATTTGATGTACATTTTTTGGATGGGTGCTGGAATTCTTTCGGCATTTTTCCTCACCTGTGGAATTGGTTGTAGGTATCGAGAAAGCGATAATTTAAATCTAATTCTCATAAATTCTTCCTATGGCAACAATAAAAGTACATGGGGAGAAAGAGTTTGAGGTCCCGGAAGGGACGAAACTGGTTCTTGCTTTAGAGGACAACGGGATCGACATCTCTCATCGATGTGGAGGGAACGCGAAGTGCACGACTTGCAGATGTAGGATCGAGAGTGGGGAACCTTCAAGGATGACGAGGGCAGAAAGGCAGAAACTGGACGAGTCCATCGAGAAGGGAGACAATTCTATAGAGGGAACCAGACTTGCCTGCCAGATCGTGGTCGAAGGAGACATGACTGTCGTCCCACTTATGAGGGTGAGGGACATGAAATGGGATGATCCGGGTTCGAGGCCGAAAGATCACATAACCCCTGATCCTGAGTGGATCTGAAATAGGGAAGTCGGTACATAAGAACTATCTATTGGAATAACAAGGTTGGTTCTTTCCCTGATGGGGTTGTGGTATATCCCTCGGTACCTGATCTTACGTAAAATCTATTACAGTAACTACTCCTTTACAAGTCCAGTAGATTTTTCTTGTTCTACTACCTGTAGCAGGGGTTTCCACCCTTCGAGGAGAAATGCGTTCACCAAATGAATTCGAGACATTTAGTTAAGAAACAGGGGAGTCACATTAGATCTCAAGGATCTTGATCGTAACTTATCAGTACCCAAGGGTATAGATAAGTGTCTCATCGGGTTTGAATTCGTGGATTGGTACTCGGAGAATATTGCCGAAACGCGTGAAATAGAAATTCCTTGAGTCCACATGAACAAACCTCCATCCCCTCGGGATTGTGTACCTCCTCCTCTTGCTCATCATGACCGTGTTGTATTCATCCACGAATTGGTCTTGTATAAGATATATGGAATGATCTGTGGCGAATATATCAAACTCATTCTTCACCTTTTCTATGGGGAGATGGTTCTGATCCATCGTCTGTAGATTGAAGGTATGAATCATGTTCTCCTCACCCTTATCAAGTATTATCAGCAAGTTCCGTCTGAAGAACATATCTCCCTCATTTTCCAGATTTGTGGTAGAGGTTTTATCCATCTCATCTCCTTGGGCGAAAAAGGTACCTTCTTCGTTACTAAATACAGTGTACCAGTGATTACCACTCTGATATAGGGATTTTATTTCTCCATCAAACGTTATAATCTCTCTGTTCTCACCTGAAGATGGATCAAACTCTATGACGCGATCTCCAATCGCTACGAGAAATCTAGCTGCAACCGAGACTGGTTGTTTGAATTCCAATGAGGACGCTCCTTCAAGACCGACCCTTCCTTCAGAAACCTCGAGGTTTCCTAAGAATCTTCCGTTTTTCGTAATGACTGATGTTGTTCCATACCTGTACTGAACAACGATCAGCTCTTTGCTCTTTTGAATCCTCTGAACGTGAGAAATTTCACCCCTGAATCTGAGTTTCTCTATTCCAGTTCTTCGATCCAAGACCACGATCTCACCATGCCCCAGATCCACGAAAAGCACGTCGTCAAAAAAGAAAACATCCTTAACGAACACGTTGAATCTCTTGAATGTGAAACCTTTCATCCCCTTGGTACGGTGAATCATCTTTGTGATTTCTTGAGTTAGGGCCATGATATCATCCTTTTGATCATAGATGAAGGAGAGGGCCAACCAAGTAATTCCGGATAACAACGGTACCCAGATAATCTTATAAGGTACATCGCTCAGAAACAGCGAAGGAATTAGAAGGATCATTAGTATGAGCCCAAGCAAGATTAGAAGCAAAAACATCAACAACACGAAAATGAATGCTGAAAATGCAAGGAAACTAGCCAGAACAATCTCACTCATTATCGAGAATGCAATCAAGTATGGTATCCTGATTCCATGTCGACTGATCTCATCGATAAGGTCCGTAGTTAATTCAGGGAATATCCTATACCTATAAATCACAAGGTAAGTCATGGTTAGAACTAGAGTGTTGGCTAGGGTGAGTATGACCATATTTTCTACAGACCACTTTTTTACAGGTAGTAATAGTATTGACACAGTTACTCCAGAAGTTATTAAGTTCACCGCGACTGACAAAAGTATCCACTGAAATATGGGTGGTTCTTGGAATCTTTCATCACTATAGAGATAAACTACAGACACAGGTTTCGATGAGCTCTATGATTAATATTTTTTATTGCCTCGGTGATAGAGAACTGAAGGTTCTACACAAATTTTTACTCACGTGGTTGTACCGTTCGGAGGGTAGAGATAGAGACTTGAATTTTGCTATTGGTCTCTCTTGAAATATACTGGAATATTAGATCGATAGGCTACTTCACCCTCAATGAGTACAAAATCTTTCTGAAAGGAGGTAAGTTTCGGAAATTGTTTTGCTATAGAAAAGAAAACTTTATATTCTCTGCCACTCAAATTTAAACATGTCAATATTTGATATATTTCGACGGCAGAACAGCAAAAGGACTGACAAGGTAACCAAGACCGAAGAACCAGAGCAGAAACTCTACTACAAGGATAGGGTTCGGAAAAAGAGGAGGGAGGCCCGCAACACTCCGAAGATGAAATCCAAAGCTCAGAAAAAGAGACGAAGTGGGAAGAAGTCTTGTCACTGATATAGGGTGGAAAGTTCATGGAAGAATATGACGCCATAGTAATTGGAGCAGGGCCTGCGGGTTCTTCTGCTGCATTCTTCCTCAAGAAGAAATTGAGCAGAGTGTTGCTCATCGACAAGGCGAGCTTTCCAAGAGATAAGCTATGTGGTGGTGCTTTATCGTCAAAGACCATTGAATTACTTAGGGGAGAATTTGGTTTAGATGGTCAACTAGATGAGATCATTACTTCACACAGAATGACATCATTGGAATACAGGACTGAGAATGTCTTCTCATTCGATCTCGGAAAACATGAGATATCTTTCACAAGGCGGATAGATTTTGATCACCTCCTAGTAAGACGAACTCAGGAAACTGGTGTTGAGTTCCGTGATGGTATTCGAGTAACTGATATAGACAGTTCTAATGGAGTGGTTACCTTGCAAAATGGTGAGAGACTAAGTGCAAGGATCATTGTTGGGGCAGATGGCGTACCGAGCATGGTGGCAAAAAAGGCAGGCATCAACCTAGAGCAGGGGTCAGAGGTGGAGAATGCGTTTGCGTATGAACTTCACTTACCGAGGGATGAGGTCCCTCCGAGCCTGCTCTCCCAGCCGAAGCTTGATCTTGGCGTCGTGAGATACGGCTATGGATGGGTTTTCCCAAAGAGAGATGTGGTCACGATCGGAATTGGGGCATTAAGATCACGGAACCCCCCTCTGAAAAGCTTATTCAAGGATTATCTTCTGACTTTGGGTTTGGGTAGGGATGTTTTTGGGAGAATCAGGGGGCACTGGATACCCTCTGGGAAGATACGAAAAAGTATTTCAAAACAGAGGTGTTTCCTTGTTGGTGATGCAGCTGGCTTCGCTGACCCTCTTGTTGGAGAAGGAATCTACTATGGGATGATCTCTGGACGTCTCTTAGCACAAAGTATTAACCCCGAGGACCTTACGCATGAAGGGCTCAAAAGAGCCGCAAAAAAGTACATGTCCATGTGCAAGAAGGAGATTGGGCTTGAATTCCAATATGCTTACAAAATCAGGGAGCTGATTGGTAAAGACAGAATCCTGCGTAGATGTTTGGTACTCCTCAAGGTTGATAAGACTGTGAGCAAAGACCTGATCCTTCTGCTCAATGGTCATTTGTCATTTAGACGATTCTGGTTTAAAAGCTGGTTAAGGAGTCCATTATTGGGTGTGAAATATATCCTTAACCTTGTGTAGAATTCGATCTAACTATTTTGGATATCGATTTCCAGATTCTGACTATCACTACTTTTTCCAGCTTAGTTACAAAATCTGGGTGTGAGTAGAATCCAGATGGTTTTCAAGAAGTTTACAATACAAAATGTGGGTGTGATTGAAGGCCAAATTGTCGATTCCCAACAATAGGTTCTTGTTGCATGGGACTACAGGTGTACCTCCTGGAATATATGCGGTTGCTGTAAGGTGGATATAGCTCTTTTTGCACAGTCCTATAGAACTTTCAAACTAGCACAATAATTGTTCAATAATGAGGTATGTATATATAATGTGCTAACTCAGGATCGGTCAGCAAAATAGGTGACAAAGAGATGAAGAAAACACTATTCATTATTTTCCTCCTGCTACTGTCGAGTCAACCATTGACTGGACAGTCCAACGAGGAGGTCAATCCGATTACCGGGTTCAGTACCCCTCAGATAGATGGATACATCCACCTCTCAGACCTCGGTACTGCAAACCTAGGAGAATGGGATGACGCCGTTGATAGGCAAATTACCTTCAAAAGCAAAGACAAGAGTGATGTCGAAATTCGGCAACTAAGCAAGACTGTTGGCACTTCTTTATTCATGGCCCTTGCTATTCCATCAGACATTCCACTCAACCGGATCACAAGACTATCGATTCAGCTTGATCGTAATCTCGATGGAAAACCTTCAGATGGAGACATAATGGTATATTACCAAATGCCATTTGCGAATCCTCAGATCCCAGTTGAACGTGGAGAGATCCCAATTGGTTTCATGAATGCCAGCATGTTTGAGAAGGGCGACTGGAAGCCCTTCAATGAATTGGAAGATGGAGTACCAAAAGTATTGTCATGGGCGAGATTTGCCATTAGCAGGTCACCAACCGATGACTTCTACCCCAATCAGATCGAGTTTGAGCTTGACCTCAAGAAGATGGATATGGATATTCCATACCCGTCGAAGAATCCTGATCCGAACCAAGGGTATAGCGGATTGATCCCGTTGAAATATGGTATTATTATCGAGACAACTGACTCCCAATTCGGATTCCCAGATCTACCAGATTTCTCAGGTGTGATACAACCATCCGTGAGTGTAGTTGACACTATATACTATGAAATCCCACCATATCAGTACATTCCTGCGATTAATTTCGGAATAGCGAGAATTGAGCTGACACAGGTCACACAGGACGACACGAGTAGCCAACGCATTGTCAGGGGAAAGGAGGCGCTTGCAAGAGTGTATGTCTCTCATGACCAAGCAGTTTCGATGAATGCCTCAATCTCCTTGGAAGTCATCACCATAGAGAACGTACCTGGAGTCGGAGCACGCGTGAGAACCATTTACAGCAATACTATCTGGGACTTTCCAGTCCCCGTATCTTATGCCCGTGACAACTTGGACTCAAGCGCAAACTTCCTACTTGACGGGGTGATCACCAACACCAGTGTTCTTATCCTCAAAGCTACTGTAACTCCAAAACCCGGGAGTTACGATCCATCGATTTCCAACAATGCAAAGAGCAGGATATTCAGTCCAGTAGCTTCTGGCAAGTTCAATGTCTACGTCATGCCCATCAATAATGGGACCGTGAGTGATCCGAGCATTCCTTCAAACAGCATTATCCAGAGACAACAGGAATTCATGGAGCTCATCTATCCAATTGACAGTATTAACTTTATTAATCTTGATTGGCGAGACTTTGGAACTTACAGCAAGTCACCTCTTGTTGATATCGGACTGGGTTTCATCGAGGGAGTGGAGATAAATAACCGTTTGGAAACCGCACTTCGATCTGTCCTGATGGACAGGAGGGCTTCGGGGGTGTACTCACCATACCCACACCAGATCCATGGGATCGGCATTCCTGGAAGCCTCCCAGGAGGTGGACAATCAAATCCACAATGGCTGGGATTCAGTGGAAGGTCCTCGTGGGGTGGTTCATGGGACAAATTCACCATGGCTCACGAGATCAATCATAACCTAGGTTCCGACACGTGGGGGCAGCATGCTGCAGGATTTGGATTTGGTTGCGGAGCATTACTCTGGGATTTGGAGTGGTATGCACGCTATGGTGATGAGAGCATTCATGAGCTGGGTTGGAGCAGGTACTCTGGACTCGTACCTCGGGATACTAAGGAACTCATGACATACTGTGACTCCCCATGGGAGCCGGGCACGTGGATCGGTGCATACAGGTGGGACAGACTTCTTACTGCCATACAGAATCTCCCTCAGAGAAGGAGGGCGACCTCGATCCCAACATCATCACTGCAGCTCGACGTTGCTGACGGTCAGTACTTGGCAAAGGATCTCTTCAACAGTACCGTCAGAATAGTCTCTGGGATGGTATCTATCGACGGAACCGGTAAGCTTTTCCCCAGTTTCGAGCAGCAGGGAATCTATGATGCTAGCGAGGACTTTATACCGGTCAATGACACAAATATCGACCTTGAGGTCACCTACAGCAATTCCACACAGATATCCATTCCAGTCGGGGTCTCATTCAACACCTCAGAAGGTGAGAATGTAGACACTTCCTTCTTCAACATTGCATTGGAAGACAATAGCGAGATTGTGAATATCGCGCTTATTAATAGGACAGCCAATCTGATATTGGACGAAGTAAAGAGCTCTGGTCAGCAGTATTATGTGGAGGTGAATCAACCACTGGGCTTCAAGCGAGGGGAAATGGTAAGTATTGACTGGAGTATCTATCAGAATATGACCACTATTTACTCAAAGGTAATGTACAGCCCAGACGGACAGAGCTGGATCCCTATAAGTACAGAGACCACTGGAAGGAATACTACATTCTCAATACAGACACTACCTGGTGGGAAGTCTGCAAAACTTGCGTTGCAGATGTCTGATGGTTTAGACACACAATTCTACATCATAAGTGGTTATTTCGTCGAGGACCGGAGTCCAGAATTGCGTTTCGTCAATGTCAAACGGTTTGAGCGTAATGTGGATCCAAGTACAGACAACCCCACGAACTATACACTTGTCCAGCCATTCACCAGTGTCTCTGCTGGTGCTTCACTCTCCCTCAATGTCAGAGGACAGGATCAGTGGGGTAATGTTATAACAGGGCCAAATTACAGCTGGAAAATCACCGGTCCCTACGGAGTTGTCACATATTCCAATGGCAGGGAACTAAGCAACACATTCAGATTTGCAGAAGCAGGGCAGTATAATGTGGAGGTAACAGTTAGGGATCCTTCGACCGGTCTGCAGAAGAGTGTTCAAATCACGGTCAATGTTCTCCTCAGGGCCAATATGGTCAAGAGGGGTGACTATTTGTCCTTCCTCTCACTCTTGGAGGAAGCACGCAGAGGGGACAAGACAACAAATCCTCCCTCCTCATCCACGACGACTTCCAAGAACACGAGCGGGGAGAGTACATCCCAAATAACCACAGGCATTAGTCCTCCAGTAAATCCCCTACCTGCCCCCATTATGGCTGTGTATCTCACCTTTGTCTCCTTCTACTTTTTCAAACGTAGGAAGAGAGGTTCATAGTTCATAATTATTAACCCCATATGAGTACTACTTTTTCCAGTTAATTCTTTCTTCTAGAAAATTCATTTCCACTGAATTTGGGTCAATCATTTCCATAAATGGCTTCAGTGCCTCGGATTCCATAGCACTCTTGGCTGCAGATTGAGCATCCTCTTTACTTTTCCAGTAAAGTATATCAATCCATGTTCCGTCATCCTTCTTGCAGAGTGTCCTCGACAAATAACCGGGAAAAGATTCCACTATGTCCTGAGTGTCCTTTGCTACTTTCATGAAATCTCTGTCTTCTACATCACTGATCAATCTGAATTTTGTAATTTCTACAATTTTCATATGCCCAATATTTCTACAGAAGTATTTAAGATCTACTTCCCCCCAAGGGGGGTATTGGACCAGCTAATTAACTACTTGAAGAGTATAGGTTTAACTTCAGGTGAGGCCAGAGTCTATGTAGCACTGCTCACTCTTGGCCAGAGTAGGATAAGCTCAATTGTAAAAGAATCTGGTGTATCCTCCTCAAAGATTTATTTTGTTATTGAGAAGTTGATAGAAAAAGGGCTTATAAGCTACATTGATGTAGGGAAATTAAGAAAATATTCTGCAATTGAACCCTATAGACTGGAGGAATATTTGGACAAAAAAGTGGCACAAATCTCTGCTAACAAGTCCCGGCTACACGAACTTCTTCCTCTTTTCTCGAAGCACCAGGTTCTCACTGATACTATTGGAGCTGAAATATTCTCTGGGTTGAAAGGACTGAAATCTGCCTACCAGAGGTTGTTAAACGGATCTATCAAATCAGACATACTCCGCTATATTTATCCATACGATACCCCTCATCCAATGGCTACGGAATTCTATTCAAAATATTTGTTATCCCCCATATTCTCTATGGAAATCAGAGGCATCATCAAGAGAAATATAGTCTACAACCCTGCATTCAATGATATATTTGATGCAGATAATATGAGGTATGTAGATTTCCCATTGCCCGCTGCAATTGATTTGATAAATGATCGACTTCTTATAATTTCATGGTCAAATAGACCTACGGGCATCCTTATTTCCTCTAAAGAAATTTACAGTAATTTCGAATCATATTTTGACATGTTGTGGGTAGGTGCAAGTCCCATCATCCGGAAAGACTAATAACTCAAATAGATTCTCGTCGATTAGATAGAATAATTACGGATTTAGAATGAACGGATATGGGAGTATTCGAGGTACGAACCTTCTAAATCATGCTATTTTTGGACATATCAAAGACATGTGTATCACCTTTGTGTATCATAAAATCATTGTCCTGTATCTTCAAATACACCTGACCTGCATCTTTCAGTATTAATAAATTTGAACTACCTCATTCCCTTCCATACTAAATTCTTCCGTTTTGGGTGAAATCATCCCCTATGATCATATATATCTTATGACTTGCTAAGATTGTACCCTGCCCATGTTTCGAATGGAAAATGGGAGAGCGTCTACATTTCAAAGCAAATCTATTCAAACTTTTTTCTCTTCGATATGCTATAATATACTTCTGAGGTAAATATCAATTAATAGAAGGGGAATTAAGACAATTGGGAAATATCCCTGGTAGACTGACTTTATTCATCTCGATGCCCAGTATTCTTGTAAAACGACCTCCGATCAAGAACTGATTAAGGGAGAGGAGACTCCAAGTTATCAGAGAGGCGATCCGAGCAAAGAGGTTCGGCTGATATGCACTGACCAAGGATAGTAAGGCTTTCCTAGTCTTCGGGCTGAAAATGAGAAGGGATACATGGATGACTGAAGACCAAATCAGTTCAATTCTACGAAGCCTGACAAGTTGCCTTGATTCAAGATCAGTCAACTAAGTCATTGTTGGAGGGATGTTCACAGTAAACAAGAACACAACTCCATCGCATGTGTTAATCAATCTTTCTGACGGAGCTACCATTCAACTTCATATCTGCAGAGATCAGCACCTGCGTTCCTGCACCTACCTTCCATGTGATCCACCCTTGAGTTCTTCTCAAACCGGCGGGCCATCGCCTTGATTATTCCACGGTCGAAGTCACAGGGATATGGGTTCTGGCAGGTGAGCACTGCCTTGTTCTCACCCACTTTCTCATATTTGTAGTGTCCGATGCCCTCAAGCATCTTCCCTGTCGATGGATCAAACAGAACCTCTCCTGAGCTGTTTCGATGGTTCATGTGGTAAGCCACGTCAATCGAGGCCAATGCTTTTTCAACCGAGTCGATGTCTGGGGGGAACTCTGCGTTCTCAGGGATCTTCTTACCGATCGCGAATAAGGAGGCGTGCCCGATTTTCTCAGATATCCGCCGGAATGCGTCCAACCATCTCTGTTGTGGATACCACCCGTGTGGATTCCCCTCAATCTCAGAGGTAGGGGGGAGGCCCACTTCCTTGAAGATCTTCTCGGTCATGAACCGGACGGCCATGGCATCGATAATTGAGAAGATGGTCTGACCATTTACCTCAATGCCTTCTTCAAAAGCAACAAACTGTCCCATGAGTAAAATACTCTACTAATAATATTATAAATCATTTGCACATTGGATGGTCAGCTGTCATCCATGGTCTATTGTAAAATATTATGCCACCCGCACAAGGAGAGGGTTCAATGTCAGTCTTTGTAAGTGACAGAATCCAGCGGGGATATTCAATCCAAGAACCAATAGTTTTATTTTCTCTTCATTTTGACAAACATATGGATCATAAATTCGAAGCAATACCAAACAAAGCTAACAATCAGATACTCTTCTATTTTGTCATTTTCACATTCGGAGGTTTTCTCTTTTCTCTACCATGGCAACTGATGTTGTTTTTCTTGGCACCACTTGCAATAATTTTCGTTTTCCAACAGAACGAAAGTAAGGGATTTCTGTTTGTGGATGACAACATTGCAGGTCAACGCAAGTGGTTAACTGGACACTCTACTCCTATCTCAAATATTATGTCAGTTAGATATCATGAAGGTAGAACACCAAAGAGAAGGCGAATAATAAGATACATAGATGTGTCAATGAAGGACGGAAAGAAGGTTACCTACCGAGTAACGAACTACAGTGAGAGTGACATAAGAAACTGGATTGGTATCGTGAATTCAAGAATACACAATAAAACCTAGTATTTACCGAGGTGATCTCCTCGGTCCAGATGATAGCAATTCCATTAACGCGATTTACTTCCAACACCTGCTTTCCAAAATAATATATACCTGGTGTGTATCCTCTACCTGTGCAAGACGTTCCATTCGAGGACAGACGGAGTCTGTTCAATGAGTTAGAGAGAATTGATTGTCCCTATGCTAGGGCTATTCACATCATAGGGAATAGGAGCATCCTGTTGATCCTCAAGGAGCTCTACCTCTCCACCAGACCTTACAGATTCAACGAGCTACTGAGGATCCTCAAACCCATGAGTTCCAAGACCCTGTCGGAAAAACTCAAACACCTTGAGCAATATGACCTTGTCAAGAGGTCCATCGTCTCGGACAGACCTGTCTCCATCGAATACTCGTTGACGGAGAAGGGTCTGGATCTCAAGGACATGCTCGATGATCTGTCAGAGTGGAGCCGAAGATGGTTCCCTGCGAAATGAATCCTCTATACAAAGCCGAACTTTCCGTTGGTATTCTGCCATTCTGATTCAGGCAGGAGTTTCTCGATAACGTCCCAGTGCTCCACAAGCTTTCCCTCGGACAGCCTAAATAGGTCATAGTAGGTGACGTCCCTCCCACCGAATTTACCTTCGGAGATCGCGAGAACAAAGTTACCCTCTGCAAGTACCTTGTGGCACTGCAGGTATTCCATGGTAATCCCTGCCTTACTCAGTTCCTCCAATGCCTCACCCAAGCCCGAGAGCCCGTCCGCTATATTGGCGTTATGCTGGATGTAGTTATCACCATTGATGAATTCACCCAAGCGATCGAACCTCCCTCCAACGAGGACTGACTGGATGAAATCAGTCACTGTCCTACGGTTTTCCTCTGTCCTGTCCAGATCCTCAATCATCGTGTGTCCATCGACCTGTGATCTTCCCGAAGGATTGGGTGGCTTGACCTCGTCGAGGTTGTCCCAATGCTCTACAATAAGCCCGTTCTCGAATCTGAAGATGTCGAATCCTACTTTTTGGCCAAAGAAGTCGTACTCTGTGTGGGTGAATACATAGTCTCCGTCTTCGAAAGCCCGTTTTACTGAGACTTTAAATCCATTCGGTGGCTTGTTCGCCATGACCTCACCAAACCCTGCAAGTCCGTCCTTGACCATGGGGTTGTGCTGGATGTACTTAGTTGGATTGATATAATTTATTGGTTGAGTACTGCCGTTCTCGATGCTCTCGAGAAGGGCAATTACTTTCTGTTTGTTGCTTGACATTTATTGCCTCCACGGATAGTATTCCGTGATTCTGTATTCCCTCCTAGATACTTAAGGAAAAAGTAACTCGGGGCAAATCAGCTTTACCAACGGAAAGCAGTACCTAGTAACTTTAAGGGATTTCTGGACAAGTCATTCCTCGATCTCCGTCACCAACCAACAGTTTTATTCCAATAATTTCGAATTATTGTGACAGAGCACTATACCCGACGAATAATCCTTATATTCACAAAATGAGGTAATTACACGATGTCTTATACAGATATGGTCATACCCGGACTGACATACAATAAGGAGGGGTTTGAGAGAGCTGGAAAGGAAAACTCACTCACACTCCTTGCCATAGCCATCGTGTTCTTCTACGAGATCATGGTCACAGTTGATGTAACGCTTTCGGGAGTTGCACCACCTTCCAGTGGGCTCTCGAACTCCAGCCTAGCGGGAACCGGACTATTTGTCAGTATGCTCGTCTCACAGTTGCTCCACGATTTCCTGCAGGTTTACTTCATCGCTGTCATCGCTAAGTACGCATTTGGGAGTGAGCTGACCTTTGCTCCTACACTCAGGCTCTACGCTGCGGTCATGGTCTGGAACTACATAGCCTACATCCTCGGATTCTTCTTCGAGCTGGGATTCGGGGTATTTCTCTTCTTCTTCATTTTCAACATCGGCTTCATGATAGCACTGACCACGTACGACAGTATGCCAATGTGGAAGTCCTTCGTGGCTATAGTTTTGGGATTCGGGCTAGAGGTGGCAGTGAACCATGTGGTCATGAACTACGCGATGATCCCATTGTTCGGATAGTCTGAACTACTCAAGGGATTTAACTTGAAAGTTATCATTTGAAAGATTTGTATTGCATTGAAATTACTAGATTATAGGTATCATGACTTGGGCTTTACGACAAATCTTCTGAGCAACCCTAGGCCCAGTAGTGCGAGGATTGCAAGGAATGTGGTAAAGCCGGGGACCTTCTTCTCCAACTTGTCCTCTGCCTTGTCGACAATCTCTTCCATATTCGCTGACAGCACGTAGACCACAACGGAGTCCTCCGAGGTGTTTCCGAACTCGTCAGTGACCACCAATCTGAACTCGTATCGTCCTGGCTCCAGACCGTCGATGTTGAAGGAGATCACTCCATCTGTGACATTCCCTGAGTCTATGAGGTCGTCACCCAGGTAGAGCTCGTAGGTCACAGCGCTCTCGTCGCTAACCTGCCAAGTCACCACGTTGTTCGTCGAGTTGGCCTCATAGCTGAAGTCCTTGTCACCCAGTACGGACGGAGGATTATACTCCACTGCTTGCACGATGGTGAGCTCTTGGAAGTCGTAGGCCATGTTTCCGTACATGTCGAAGACGAAGATCTCGATGACATAGCTGCCCGGAACTAGGTGGTTAAGGTTCACGACAATCAGGTCGGTCCAGTTCCCTTGCTCTGTGAGCTCACCGTCTACGTAGACCTCGTACCAACCGGGGTTGGTATCACTGGCTGACCACGCAGCGTAGGCATCTCCCTCAGTTAGGGTGGAGTTCCCTACATAGATCACATCGGGAGGAGTGATGTCGAACGTGAGAACCGAGATGTCCACGAATATCTCATTACCCTTGGAGTCTCCCACAACGAGCGTAACCGTGTGGGAACCTGCACTGAGACCGGGAACGTAGGTGAAGAGTTCACCGCTCATGTCCCATGTTCCGTTCTCTACTTGAATACCATCGACGTAGACGTTGTAGTAGCCCGGCCCCTCACCGGTTACCGACCAAGTGAAGTTCGACATTTCACCCTCCACCGTGTATAGCTCTGGGGGTGCGTTCACTGAGAGTGAGGCACCGAAGAAGGAAGAGTCAATGATGGATGCAGTGATCATGTCTCCAAAGTTGGCGTATACCCACATACCATTGTCCTTGAGGACGTAGGATATATCGCCATAGTAATTCATCATTACCCAAACTGGCTGATCGTTCCAGATGTCCTCACCGACGAGGTAGTAGACATCTCCCCACTGCCATAGAGGAATGGCGTAGTCCAGTCCTTGGATTATGTTGGGGGCGGTCATACCTGAGAACATGTAGAAGTGCTGGAATATCCACCACATGTCTGAGTCAGGGACATAACCGTTCAGGATGTTGACCACAAGGTAGTAACTCGAGTACTCATAATCTGTGCCATTGAAGAAAGCTATCTGGAGATCGACCATGACCTCGAACTGCGACACGTAGTCCAAGAACGTGAAGTTGAAGTACCCGTGGATCGAGGAGTTGTCATGTAGCTCGAAGAAGAGCGAGACGTAGTCTCCGAACTCGGGCTTAGCGATCGGGACGACGTCGAAGGAATCAACGAGGACGCTGTCGTAAAGCATGTCGCCATTATCCCAGTAGACATAGATCTCGATGAGGTTGGTTCCGTTTGAGAAGACGGGTACGCCAAGTGAGTACCCTGAGAACCCAGTGGAGGCGACCCACATGCCGTTGACGTAGACATCCATGTAGAGGATGCTCTCCGCAGACATAGCGTCGAAGTCAACAAGGACGATCCCTCCGCTCCTCATCTCGTTGTCCACCGGGCTGATGATCTCGAAGGAGTGGGGCTGATTCGAGCTGGTCATGTCGACCCACAGGAGTATGCTGTCGGTGAACTCGTCAATCGAGAACCACAGAGAGACAGTGGTATAGTTTGCAGCTGAGACCTCCGCATAGTAGTTACCCACTGGGAGGACACCCTGCCACCCACCGGAGCTGTTGGTGTACTCGAACCACTCTTCATTCGTATCTTGGTTGAGGATGTAGATGAAAGCATCACCGATCGGATTACCCGTATCGATGTCATTCACCTGGAAGGCGACAGATGCGCCATCCTGTGGCACAACCTCGAAGTCCAGAGTTGCCTCATTGTTCTCTAGGTTCACCTCGTCCAGAACTGGGTGTACATAGGCAGTGATGGTGTGGACACCGGGTTCGGCATCATACCAGAAGTACGCCATCTGTGAGAACGAACCGGCAGCCAGGTACGTGATATTGCCGATGGAGACTGGCACTCCGTCTATGTACAGGTCGTATGACACGTCCCTCTCGTCCTGAGATCCGAGGTTGTTGACCGTAGCAAGGAGCACGTAGCTGTCACCGTTGTCGAAGATGTCGAGTGTGATGGCAAGGTCATGTCCGTAGCTCACGTAGACTTCCTCAACCACCTCGTTGTTGTCGATAACCTCCTCACCGGGGAGCACGTCCGTGTACGCCCTTATGATATAATTGCCGAAATCAACGTTCTGCCAGTAGTAGGTAAAGGTCATCGACTCACCGGGAGCCAAATCAGATGAGAAGATCCCACCCTCGATCCTACCATCGATCTCGAGGTAGAGGGGGATGTACTGCAGAGTACTGTTCCATACGTTGGTCACGCTGGCTGATATATATCCACTCTCACCCGGGGCGAGGGAAGGTACGTCTAGATCCACGCTCAGCATGTCCACACCGGTACTACCACCTGACATGGTGAAGAGTACAGCGTAGTCCTGCCTTCCAGTCAGGTCCTCGTCGATGACGTTGTAGTAGACTGGGATGACCCCGTAGTTCAGTCCCTTGAGGGAGATGTAGTCTACGTTGATGGACTGATACTGGAAGAGTATGTCCCCATTGGCGAAGAACACGACCTCGAACGTTCCTGCGAGCTCACCGCCGAGGTAGTAGTAGTTGGAGTACTCGACTACAAAGAAGTCGCTGGTTCCCCACACATATACGTTGTTGTCCGCAATCAGATCATTCCAGAATGGAGCGACCGCGTAGGGATGTGTGTCGGTTGGGAACGGATCATACCAAAATTCAGTAGCATCTGGCTCTGCGAAGGACATCCATCCATTAGAGCCCACATACAGAGTGGTAAATGACTGATCGTAGAACTGTACGGGGAATGGTAGAGAGACGGAAACCGCTACGTCATCTCCCGAGAGGAAGAGGTTGTCACCGTTGGTGGCGGCATCGAACCACGAGAACGTGGTGGGTAACATGTCATAGTTCCTAAGCGTACCTGCACCTATTATCGCTTCCACGATATTGTCCTCTACGTAGGTCTCATTGGCGACGGGGTAAATCACCGCAGAGAGGTTGTAGTATCCTTCCGCGGGAGCAGTCCACGGGACACCAATGAATTCGTATCCGCCAACTCCAGTCTGGTTGTGTATCTGTGAGTATATGGGTGTTCCATCTATCGCAACCTCAACTTGGAAGAATTCGAACTCTGTGCCGGTGTTCTGCAGGAGGATGTCAAATAGGACTTCCTCTCCGACAACTCCATAGGGTGTAGAGGCAAGATCAATCCTCAGGTTGTGAACCGGTGATGTGAGGATGTTCGTCGACCGCATGTCAATGAAGCTGAACCCTGTGTAGTCATCTACCTTTACAAGGTACCCATCCGCCTTAGAGAAGTAGACAAGCTCGAAGCCGTCGTCCACAACCCAAGTGTCCAATGGAGTACCGTAGTAGTCGAGGACTGCCTCTCCCACGACGGGGACGAACTGTCCCTTCTGGAACAGCTCTATGGTGTCACCAATCTGGACGTCCGTCTGGATCCAGTAGGGGAAGAGGTCCCAGATGTCGGAACTCTCCCTTGTGTACGTGTTGACAAATAAACTAAATCCGTAGAATTCGTTCCTCGAGCTGGAGTCGTAGAAGTACATATCGAACTGAACTGCACTCGGATCGGTGTCGTTGACGACCTCGAACCGGTACGCCATCGGATCGGTCATGTCTGGAGAATAGTACATCATCATATTGCCCTGAGAGGGGTGGATGATCGGCAGAGAGACCGTGGTATACTTGGTCGCTACGTTGTCGTGAACGACCGTCTCGTTGAAGACGGGAGTCACGGAAGCAAACAGCTCGTATGTCGTGAGCTGGTCCCCGTAGATGTCGTACGAGAAAGATATGCTATCGCCCGAGTTGAGGGTCGGGATTGTCTGGTTGATGACATTCGTACCGTTGAGGTAGACTGCTAGCTCCACATTCGTCTCATTCATGAGACCAACGTTGCTAACTGTTACACTGAACGAGCCCGTCTCGTTCAGAGGGATGTAATCAGGTCCGGATATTGATGCCCTGACATTGTGATCCTGCAGTCCGAAGATAGCGGACGAGGCATCTATCCTTCCCCACCCGAAGAACTGGTCGAATCCCGGATCTCCAAGGTCCACTGCGGTGGAGTACAGCAGTTCCTCCAACTGTGTGGGAGTGTAACTAGGGAACTGGCTCATGAGAAGGGCCAGAAGGCCACTGACGTGGGGTGTGGCCATCGAGGTTCCACTGTAGTACGCGTATCCTCCAATAACAGAAGAATAGATGTCGACACCAGGGGCTGCGATGTCCACCACTGGACCGTAACTTGAGAAGTACGCAAGCTGGTCATTCTGATCGGTGGCCGAGACTCCGATGACACCCGGCAGGGCTGCGGGGTAGCTGATGATGTCACTACCGCTGTTGCCCGCTGCTGCTACTACGATGACCCCAGAGCTGATGGCGTAGTCCACGGCGTCTGCGATGAGCTGTGAGTAGCCGGTGCCACCCCAGCTGTTGGAGAGGATGTCTGCTCCCTGGTCGACGGCGTGGGTGATTGCCGAAGCTCCGTCGAAATCAGAGCCGAAGCCATTGGCATCTAGAAACTTCTCTGCCATAACGGAGACGTTCGCAACTCCCGCGATGCCTACTCCGTTGCTGATGGAAGCGGCGATGGTGCCTGCGACGTGAGTACCGTGGCTGTTGTCATCCATCGGGTCATTGTCGTTATTGAAGAAATCGTAGCCGAGAGGGACGTAGTTGTCCACTAGGTCAGGGTGGGTGTAGTCGATACCGGTGTCGATCACCGCAACTAACACGTTCCTGTCCCCGAGCTGTACGTCCCACGCTGTCTCCATCCCGATGATCTGCGGACCCCACTGAACAGGCCAGTCCGGATCGTTGGGGACGTAAGAAGCCTGCACGTAGAAGTTGGGCTCGACGTAGTCCACCGCTGGCAGACCGATGGCCTCGCTGACGAAGCCGTCCAACATCACAACCGGAACCTCGACAAGAAAGGCCGAGATCGTCGGATCGGTTTTCAGAACCTTGGCGTCGTACCTCCTGAGTGTGTCGCGGAGCTCTGGACTGTA
>JALWRB010000312.1 GCA_027077875.1 Candidatus Heimdallarchaeota archaeon | reverse complement strand
ATAGGTCCCTGCGCGTGGCGGGCGGGGGCGGGAACGGGAACTCGAGGTGGGGCTGGGAGTAGGGGATGAGTTGGATGTATCCCGTTGTCAATTCGGGAGAAAGAATACAGGGTGAAGAGGATGATTAGAATATATATACCCAGAATTAATGTAGCGAGCACAAAACCCGAATCCCAAATTGGCTTATAAGGTCTCTCTTGAATGAGAGTATCCTGACACCAGTACTTCGAATCTCTTCCACCGATCGTGTTTGTCGCAGTGACTAGAGACTATTTTGTGTAAGGTCTGATAGATATGTTCTATTGGTTTCAATGTATCTTATCCATGGTTTTCTAATTAATCTTTCTTCCTTCTCCGGAGGGTAAGTAGTGCCATGAGAACCGGAAGTACTAAAATTGGAGTATCGTTTTCTAGGGGGACTGCAGGCCCCCTTTCCCAGACGCCCAACCCGGTAACTGTGCTCATCTCAACATCACGGGGGGAGAAATTTACGATCACCCAGCTAGTGTAGTACCTGCTGTCATTGGAAGGATCAATAAACAGATTGGTCATGGGTACCACATAATATAAATCAACTAGATTCATGGAATCAATAAATTCTGAATTTTTCCAGTAACTTTCCTCAGTATGTGGATACCGCAAGTAATCGAATTCAAAGAGAACAACTGTGGTATTAACTCCTTCTTCATAGGTGGAATTCCACAAGAGAGCGATGACCAAACTCTCGTTCGCTCTCATCTCCGGAGAGGGGCCTTCAACCACAATTAATTTGGAGTTGTTCTCTGTACCGTCGGGCGTCAGGGTGAAGCTCTCCTTGTCGTAGACCTCCAGCAGAGGTAGAACCAATCCATATCCACTTGCTGGTGGGAAGATCATTATTAGCAAAATTGCTGAGAACATATATTTTCGGATCATAGGTCCTTCTTCTCCTCAGTAGAAAACTGGTCCCCCTCCGCTTGAAGGGGGTACATAGTCATTGTATCCTGCATTATACGCATTTTGGTAAACTGTGTTCAATATGACAAATCCCCAGCCCATCTTCTGATCCCATGAAGATCCCGGTAATGAGTGTTTTATGAAATCATCGAGTGATCTTATTTACATCGAAATTCAATAATTAGACAGTATGATAATGCTAAGCTTGTTTTGATTCAATTTGAATTCTAACATTCTTGAAGAAGTTATATTATTGTTAAATTGTATGGTATTGTATTACGGATTAGAAAAAACTTAGCATCCTCATCCATGTGGTCGAGTATGTAGACTGATGAGATTATTAACAAAGTACTGCAAAACGTATGATTTCAAAATTGAAGATACCCTATTTCCTTCTCAGACGTTTCTTCTTAGGCCTGTGAAATTTTCGTCTTTTGAAGTCCCTAATCACTGTCCCCAAGGCCCCGAGGCCAATTAGTGTGAAGAATATTCCCGGAATGACCAGTCCAACAAATCCCTCGATAGTGAATAAGAACAAGAGAATACCAATGGACAGAAAGATGAAGGAAATCACAGCCATGATAAATGTCCCAAAATTGACAGGTCTTTTGGATTTCCCCCCGACTCTCTTTTTGAATCTCTTTCTCCTCCTTCTCTCCGACGTAGTGGGATAGAGTCGACTCTCCTCTTCAAAGTCACAATAACATCCCGTCAACTCTTTTCCGCAATCATTGCAGTACTGCAATGGTCTGCCATCTCTCCCTTGATAATTAGCGGAGAACTTCTCTTTGTCCACATCCTCAGTTATTTCCAAGATTAATTAATGTGTACCAAGTGGAACTGTAAGTTCTGAACAAAATACCAATAATTGAAGAAAAATGCTGGATATTTTACTTATACTGAGAAATGAGTGGATCGAGTCTGTCGATGAGGCTCTCGTCGGAGTATCTGATCATGAAGAAGGCGAAACCACGGTCGTCAAGCATCATGCTGATCCTGTAGTCGTCCACGGAAAATCACTGAACCATAGATAGCTCTGTAGCTTGGTTATCACTTGGATGTATCCCGTTGTCAATTCGGGTGCAGGAAAACAGGGTGAGGCGGATGATTAGAGTATAGATCCTCAGAATTACTGTAGCACACACAAAATCCTAACCCCGAATTGGCTTATAAGATCTCTCTTGAATGAGAATATCCTATCCTCACTTCCTTGAAACAATTCTGCAGATCGTGTTTGGTGCAGTGGCTGGTAACAATTGAATGTAAAATTAGTTTACCAGTTCTATTGGTTTCAGTGTATTTTATCCATTTCTTCTAGTTAATCTTTCTTCCTTCTCCTAAGAGTTAATAGTGCCATGAGGACCGGAAGTACAATAACTGGAGTATCGTTTTCTAGGGGAACTGCAGGCCCCCGTTCCCAGACACCCAACCCGGTAACTGTACTCATCTCAACATCACGGGGGGAGAAATTTACGATCACCCAGCTAGTATAGTACCTGCTGTCATTGGAAGGGTCCACATTCAAATTGGCCATGGGTACTACATAGTCTAAATCATTTGGATCCATAGAGAAGAGTGATTCTGAGTTCTTCCAGTAACTTTCCTCTGTATGTGGATACCTTAAGTAGTCAAATTCGAAGATAATTATAGTGGTATTAACTCCTTCTTCAAAGGTGGAATTCCACAAGAGAGCGATGACCAAACTCTCATTCGCTCTCATCTCCGGAGAGGGGCCTTCAACCACAATTAATTTGGAGTTGTTCTCTGTACCGTCGGGCGTCAGGGTGAAACTCTCCTTGTCGTAGACCTCCAGCATGGGTAGAACCAATCCATATCCACTTGCTGGTGGGAGGATCATTATTAACAAAATTGCTGAGAACAGATATTTTCGGATCATAGGTCCTTCTTCTCCTCAGTAGAAAACTGGTCCCCCTCCGCTTGAAGGGGGCACATAGTCATTGTATCCTGCATTATAAGCATTTTGGTAAACTGTGTTCAATGTGACAAATCCCCAGCCCATCTTCTGATCCCATGAAGACCTAGATGATGACTGTTTGAGGATCTCGTAGATTCTTTCTGCTGTGAGGTCCTGAAGTAGATATGAATTTTGTCCAGCAGCTGCTAAAAAGCCCTTTACATAAGCATAGTTAACAATAATCGCTGCTGCTGCTAGGTATGGGGTACTATAGGATGTTCCCATCGAATACATCGAATATGGCCCCCAAATAGATCCGGCTTGCAACCAGACGAATGATGGCACCCCATTTCCGGGCATTACAAAATCAGTTTTAAGATTTCTAGAATAGGAATCCTCACCCCACGCCGAACAGAATATGTTGGTGTGTGCGTCCTTACATGAATCCGGGAAGTCCACTGCATTTTGCGTGTTACCTGTGAACCCTCCGTACCTTGCAGAGTAATCTTGATCCCATGAAGGTCCCCTATTCTCGTGATCAACAGAACCGACTCCATAGACATATTTCTGATTCATTGGAAAGTCACTACCAAAACGTTTGCGCCCGTCATTTCCCATCGCATTTAGCAATATCACACCTCTGTTATGGATTGCTGTAATTAAGTCCGTAACGGCTTTTGTGGGAGTGGAACCAAAGTAGATCCAACTCATTGAAATGACCTTTATGTTGTAGGTGTTAATATTGTCATAGATCCATTGCCAGACTGCAGTCTCCTTATCAAGATCAACAAAACCCTTTCCGCCTATAGCGATAGGAATGAATATTATTTTTGACCTTCGAGCAAGAGTACTAAACGCTGAAACAACCTTAGCTCCATGGTCGTGTCCTGAGACATATTCTAGATCATCATCTTTTATGTCTGGATACTTTAAATTATCTTCACCAACTCCTCCATAGATTCTTTTTACTGCTTTCCCCCCAGTAGCTGGCTTTAAGTAAGCAACTATATCTACACTTCTATTCGGAGCTCCTGGGAGAATTGGGGAAGAGGTCGGGATATTATTGTCAAGCCCTTCCTCAAGATAGTTATACTGATCCCTTCTGAGCGGTTCATCAATTATCACTGTTGTCCCTTTATAGTCTCCGTTACTAGGGGCATTGACCAACCATTCTTGACATTTTAGAAAGACAAATGTGTTGTCACTACAGAGTTCAACATCCTGAAACGAGTATTGAAATCCGATCGCACCGAGTGGTTCTCCAGTTCGATTGATAGCTGTTGCTACTGTGCTACCTCCAAAACTAGATAACGTTAGGTTAAGTATTAGTATGCTAAAGTATAGTACTCGCATAGGTGATGTTGGGGGGGGGGTATTTAAACACCGTAATCCCAAAATAAATTTTT
>JALWRB010000311.1 GCA_027077875.1 Candidatus Heimdallarchaeota archaeon | reverse complement strand
TGGTTCAGGTTGACCTACTTCTTTGCTCATCGGGGAGACTCCTCCCAGCTACCTGAGAACACAATGATTGCGCTACAAGCTGCATGCGAGTCGGGAGTGGCGGGTGTGGAGTTCGATGTGCAATTCACCAAGGACGGTCATCTAGTCATCTTCCATGATAGGAACGGGGAGCGGATACTCGGGGACCCCCGAGGAATGGCTGACTACACTCTTGATGAGATTAGGAGGCTGGATGTCGGGAGGTGGAGAGGTAGGGAAGATCGTATTCCTACACTCCATGAGGTACTGTCAAAAGTCGGTTGCTCAAAGATTTTAGAGATAAAACCGCAATGGCGAGATATCGAAGACAATTTCGCCTTGGAGAAGGCAGTGCTTGATCATCTGGACGATATGGGATCAAGTCTGGGACTGGGTTACATCTCCGTTCGATCTGTCGAGAGCTTGGAATACATTCGGGAACACTCGAAGTACTCTGTAGGTCTGATGCAGAAGAAGCGTACGTGGGAGAAGTTCCAAGCTCTTGTCGAGGAGTACGGAATCCATTACTCACAGATTAGGATAAAGAGCTATCCCAAAGAGAAATTACCCGAGCTCATTGATAAGACAAAGGTTGTGGTGTATTTTGCTGATACACCTGACGAATGGAAGCAACTTTCCGAGCTTAAAGTCTACGGAATACTAACCAATAGGCCGTACCCTGCTGCCTCATGGCAGAATCTACGATGACTGAATGACCTAAATCCCAGATGTCCGACACTAGCCAAAATTCCCCAAGCATCGAAATAGAAATTTATACAGGGACTACATTTCTTTCCTATGAAGATTCTGGTCTTCTCGGACGTGCATATCGGAGGAAAATTCAATGAGGAGATGTTCCTCAAGGGTGTGGACCTGATCAACAACACGGAAGCAGACTTCTACATCTTCGCAGGAGATCTCACAGATCAGGGGACTCTGCAGGAGTACAAGCTGGTCACGGAGAAGTACCTGCCCATGATTAAAAAACCACTACTGCTCATTCCCGGTAATCACGATGTCAAGAATGTGGGTGACTTACTCTGGGAAGAGTACATCGGACCAAGATACTTCGTCAAGTCAGATGAGGAAAAGAAGATTAAACTCCTCGGGCTGGATTCCAACGAGCCCGATATGAACACTGGTAGGATTGGAGAGCGAGGAATAAAACGGATATACAAGGAGTTCGCCAACCTGCCCGAGGGCTGGGTAAAGATCCTCGTCTTCCACCATCAGACCCTCCCGATAAAGTATACGGGTAGGGAGCGAAGTGCTATCACTGATGCCGGTGATGTGATAAAGGCCATCCTCGATTGCGATGTGGACATAGTGATCAACGGACACCGCCATATCTCCAATGTCTACCAACTGGCGGACAGTGACTATACCACTCTTGTGGTAAACTGTGGAACGATGTCATGCAAGAAGACTCGCTACAAAGAGGAATACTCACTGACCATTCTCGATTGCAGCGAGGGTAACGCTGAGGTGGATGTCATTGAACTCAACTCGGGTATGAGGACGGTCAAGAGGTTCAAAGGTCGAAAGAATATGCGTATGGCCCCTGAAAACATTGAAGAGGTGGGTTCCTTGGTCTCGAGAATTATCCAGATTGGGAACACAGAGTTCTCGGACAGTGGCTTCCAGAGCGAGACTTTTGCTAAGATGATTGGAATAGTCAATGTCATGGACTGTGACATTGTGGTTCATTGTGGTGACGTTACAGACGCCTCCAAACTCGATGAGTTCAGCATGTCCAAGATCTTCCTTGGCATGGTCAAGCATCCGATGCTTGTGGTTCCAGGGCCCAAGGACTATTACCCACTTGGTCAGGAGCTCTTCCGAAAAATCTACCTTACGACCAATCCCGAGATTGATGTGGGGAAGCTCCGAATCGTGGGGGTCAATAGCTGTATCCTCGAGGACAAGATCGGAAGACTGGGTAGGTCTAGTATGAGGAGGATAAAGGAGAAGTTCGAGAGTACAGATCTTATCTCCGTAGTGGCATTTCACCACAATATTATACCCCTCAGCCGAACAAAGCACGAGTCCGAGCTCCAAGATGCGGGAGATGTCCTCGATTTCCTCGTCAGGGAGAAGGTCAAATTGGTTCTTACTGGCGCCAAGAACGCCTCGGGAACGTGGAAAGTAGGGGACACAGTGATCGTGAATTGTGGTACGGCCTCCTCTGCTCACATCGTCAATTCCAAGGGGAACTCATTCAACATTATCGAGATCTACGAGTACAGCAACGGAGACGTAGAAGATTTGGTGATAGTCATCAAAGAGTACTTCATCAATTCAGACAGGGTAGAAGTGATTGGGAACTACCTAATCCCCAAATAAACTACTTGGGGATTTCCTTACGCACACGTTTGTGGAAGGTGTGAAAGTCGACCTCTGTATTATGTCTCGGGGTTCCCAAGTACTTCTTCTCGATCTCCCTAATTTCCTTCTGTACCCGCTTCCGTACATCCTTGGGCAGGTCATACCTCCCCAGTACGTACTGTGCAAAGAGCTTTCCTTGCATCTCGGATATCGGCCAGATACACCCTTGTGGCTGGAACAATCCAATTATCCCCAAGGAGGGGTAGTCTGGATGAAACATCTTTAGGTATAGGTCCACGGGGCCCTCTGAATAGTCGAGATAGTTGAAGAAAGGAAATGTGATTTTGTATCCGGTACCTGCAATAACTACATCGTACTCACCAGATGAGCCATCCTTGAAGTGGACGGTGCTTCCATCAAACTTCTCGATATCTCCCTTTGGGTAAATGTCCCCGTGCCTCAGATGGTAAAGAAGCTGGGAATTAAGCAAGGGGTGGCTCTCTGTCGGCGCGTGATCCGGTTTTGGGAGGCCGTAGTCTTCCATTCTACCAACTGATAATCGGAGTGCAACCTTGAATAACCTCTTCCTCAGGAACTCCGGAATGTGTCGAGAGGAGTAGCTGATGTCCTCGGGTGTCTTCCCGAACATGAGCTTCGGGACGACATAGTATCCCCTGCGCCAGCTTAAGTGGGTGGCACTGGCGTGCCTGCTGATGTCCACCGCGATGTCGCACGCACTGTTCCCCGCCCCGATGATCAGAACCCTCTTGTCACGGAATGGAAGATGGGTTCTGTAATAGTGTGAGTGCATGTACTCGCCGTCGAACTTACCCGGTATATCTGGCCATCTCGGGTTCCAGTGGTGTCCATTGGCAGCGACAAAGTAGTCGAAAGTCTCGGTGCTTCCGTCACTCAGGGTCACCTTCCACGTTCTATCCTCTTGGACCTCTGCACTCTCAACGCCAGTGTTGAAGCTGTAGTGCTCTGTTACCCCGAATTCATCCGCGTATCCCTGAAAATATCTCAGAAGTAATCTATGATCTGGGTAATCAGGCCAGTCTTCAGGCATTGGGTAATCTGAATACTGGGAGAACCTCTTGGTACTTATTATATGCGAGGTCTCGTAGACGCTGGAATGTGCGGGATCAGGGGAGTAGATCCAATTACCTCCTACCTGATCCTGAAGGTCATAACCCCGAATATCCTTGGTCCCTACTTCCTTCAGAGCTTTAATGGTTGTGATACCAGAAGGTCCTGCTCCTACAACACAGACTCTTGTGTCAGTTCCTCTTTTCACATCTGGATGACTGATCAGAGAGTTATATGTCTTTCTCGGTCAAGGTTGAAAATTAAGAATCAGTCTAATTCCATACTCTTCACAAACTCCTCATAGGAGACCTTACCGTCGTTATCCTCGTCGGCTATCGAAAAATATAGTTCTACCTCCTCCTCATTAAATGAATCACCCTCTGGGTTCATCTCTCGGTACGTTTTGAACCCCTCATGAAGTTCGGCGAGTGTGAGGTAGCCGTCATTGTCCTTGTCAATTTCGCTGAAGACAGCTATCAGTTTTTCACGATTCAGCATACTGGTATTTCAGCATATTAATTCAAATACTTGACCCCGATAGTTCGTCCAAGTGATCACTGTCAAGTTGTTCGCGATATTCTGGTGCAGAGAGCTCCCCAATCCGATCGGATATGCTTGTAATGGAGCAGTTGAGACCTACAAGGACATCGTCCATCTGAAGATTGAAGATAACTTCTGAAACTTCATGTTTCCACTCCTCGTCATCTTTCGGCTCCACGAATGGAACACCTTGTACGACCACCATCTTATTGTACAGTCGTGAGGAGTGGCGATCGTATTCCACTATGGTGTGGAAGTTGAAATTGAATATGCTAGAAATTCTCTCCAGTTCTATCTCATCTATAC
>JALWRB010000310.1 GCA_027077875.1 Candidatus Heimdallarchaeota archaeon | reverse complement strand
TGTTGATTCTGGAGCACGCTTACTCAGCTCAAGTCCGAAGAAGACAATGAGGGAGATCGCGATGATCTGCACCCAATGGATCAGACCAAGTGGTCTTGTGTCGAACAGCAGGTTGAGAATTGGGATATAGAGAATTGCCAACTGCCCGAGTAGGACAAGAACCAGAGATATGATAAACAGGGGATTGTCGAAGAGGTCAATATTCCACACACGCTTCGATGACCTGTAACTCACAGCTATGAAGACCTCAGAGATGACTAGAAGTGTGAGGGTGTACGACTGGACGAAAGCCACGTCCGAGTGTCCCAATGATGACCAAGATGCGACTGGCCCCAGCAGTACCAAGAAGACGATGACATTCAGCAGCGCAATACCTGCACCTACAAGTACGATCCTGATGAGATCAGTTCTTCCCACGATTGGAGAGTCAGGATTCCGAGGAGGTTCTTGCATGATAGATCGCTCTCTCACTTCGAGACCAAGCGCAAGTGCTAGAAAGCTATCGGTGACCAGGTTAAGGTAGAGAATCTGGGTCTCCGAGAGAGGTATCAACTCCCTGAGGAGCGATGGGTTGACAATGGCTAGAGCTACGAACCCGAAGAGGATGATCAAGACCTCGCTGATGTTGGACGCGAGTAGGTAGTTCGTGAATTTCCGGATGTTGACATTGACCCTTCTACCCTCTTCTACAGCGTCTACAAGTGTGGCGAAGTTGTCATCCAAGAGGATCATGTCAGAGCTCTCCTTTGCAGCATCAGTACCTGCTATCCCCATGGACACTCCGATGTCCGCCATAACGAGTGCCGGAGAGTCGTTCACACCATCTCCAGTCATGGCCACAATCTCTCCCCTGTCTTTGAGGAGGGTGACAAGTCTGAGTTTGTGGGCAGGAGTCACCCTTGCATATACCTTCACTTGTGGAATTAGCTCCTGCAGCTCCTCATCGTCCATTTGGTCAATGTCGGTACCTGTCAGGGTCACCTGATCTCGGGGTTGATCACCGACGATAGCCAGTTGCTTCGCAATGGTATACGCAGTACTCGGGTGATCCCCGGTGATCATCACGACATTGATTCCAGCGGTTCTACACTGTTCGAGTGCGTGGAATACTTCGGGTCGTGGAGGATCGATGAACGCGAGGAAGCCAAGGAAGTCTAGCTGTTGTTCTAGGTCTAAGACCTCAATGTCATCAGAAAGCTTTGAGGAATCAACCCTGCGCTTCGCAACACCTATCACTCTGAAGCCTTGGGAAGCAAGTTCCTCAAGCCTCGATTGCAGGGATTCTCTGACGGTATCCGTGAGAGATTCACCTCGGTACTCAATAGATTTCCCTATGAGGACATCCGGTGCACCCTTGGCGAAAAGCTCTCCGTCCACGATAACTGACATCATCTTCCGCTCGGAGTCAAAGGAGAAGTGGTGTGAGTACTCCACCATGTTGAACCGCTCTTTAAATTCTTGAAGTATTGCACGGTCAAGTGGATCAAGGATCAAGGGATCACTGTCCACAATGGGCAGAGTGACATTCTGAAGAACTTCTAACATATCTGGGAATTCAGAGACTCCTTCCTCAGGTTTCAAAGTCTGGTCGAGGGTGTGTATCCCGACAAGTTTAAGCTGATTTAATGTCAAAGTACCGGTCTTATCTGTTGCAATTGTGGTGGTTCCACCAAGCGTCTCTACGGCTTGGAGATTCCGAATGATGGAGTTCCTCTCCGCTAACTTCTGGACGCTTATGGCTAAAGTAAATGTGAGTATAATAGGCAGTCCCTCTGGGATGGCTGCGACTGCCAGACTGACTCCGATGATCACAAGATCTAAGACCGCTTCTAATGGATCTACCTGACCACTGTTCAGACCAAACTCGATCGCTAAGCCGAACACGACGAGAAAGATGGCAAGACCTAGTATGACCTTAGCCAAATTGGAGCTGAATTCTTCAAGTTTCCTCTGCAGAGGGGTTTTGAAGGAGGCTATTGAGCTGACCATCTCATAAATCTTACCCACTTCCGTCTCATCAGCGATTGCTACAACAATACCCTTACCCCTCCCCATCTCCACAAACGAGCCCATGTGTACCATATTCGTTCTATCTGCGAGGGGTGTACTTTTC
Source organism: Candidatus Heimdallarchaeota archaeon (assembly GCA_027077875.1). Lineage (GTDB taxonomy): Archaea > Asgardarchaeota > Heimdallarchaeia > Heimdallarchaeales > Kariarchaeaceae > S139-21. The sequence continues at coordinate 2,187 of JALWRB010000310.1, read as the reverse complement.
GTTAGAGGGCTGGTTGTTACCGTGATAGGTTCGGACTCACCAGTCAAAGCGGATTCATTCACCCTGAGGTTCTCGACCTCAATGACCCGGATATCCGCTGATATCTTCTCACCTGTGCGTATCTCCACGAGGTCACCTACCACGAGTTCCTCACTGTCCACAAGCCTTGATTGACCACTACGCACCACCACAGTGTTGTCACTGATCATTGTCTGTAGTGAGTTCACTGCAATCTCAGCCTTCCACTCTTGGTAGAACCCGATGCCTGCATTTATGACGAGAACAGCTACAATGACTATGGTATCAAAGAAGTACTCGATAGAATAGATCCCATTGGCCTTTACTAGGGACAGAGTCAGAGTTGCAATCGCTGCAAAGATCAGGATGTATATTAATAGGTCATTGAATTGGTTCACAAGAATTCCAAGCTTTGATTTCTTGGCAGGAGGAGGTAGGGCGTTTCTACCATTTGCAGATAATCTGATCTTGGCTTCTTCTTCTGTTAAACCATTGATTATGTCAGTCTCGTATTCTTCTTGTAATTCTGAAATTGTCAAACTGTGCCAAACGTCACTGCCCATATGCAGTACTACCAAAGGGGTACTATCTATTAAACCCTGTGACAGCTCTGCTATAATTTCTTCTTAGTCCAAATATTTGCTTAAATCAATCCTTAAACACCTTTGAAAGAATATTGTCTATTTTTATAACCATAGGTTACATTAAACGGGGCCAAAGTTTGTTATGATAATCTATTTAAATAAACAAATAAATAAGCAAATGAAATATGGCACCAAGTGAGTTTGAACTATCGTTCATAATTATAGCCCTCTTCATCTTCCTTGTGAAGATCATACACATCATCGGTAGAAGATTTGAATTTCCAGACGTACTGGGTGAGTTGATCCTTGGATTTATATTGGGACCGACTGTCCTTGGGATATTCTACCTCAGAGATCAACCTACCACCTCTTTAAATTCATTATTTGGATTTACGGATGAACAACTGGAAACCACTGGATTAATTATTAGATTCATTAGTGAGTTCGCAGTTCTACTCCTCCTGTTCAAGGTGGGGACAGAAGTAAATCTCAGCGAGCTCAAAGCTCTGGGGAAGAAGGCCATTGGTATAGCAACAGGTGGGATCGTAGTCCCCCTCATTGTCGGAGTGATCTTCAGCCTCCTTCTGGCCAGTGTTGTTGGAATTCCAATAACTCCTAACGGTATAAGCAATATGGAGATCGCAATCCTCGTGGGAATGATCCTCAGTGCGACGTCCATTGGTATCGCATTGAGGATCTTCATGGATCTGGAGATCATCAGGACCAAGATCTCCCAAACCGTTGTGGGTGCAGCTGTCCTGGATGACATCATTGTGGTCACAGCTATAGGTCTGATGTTTACTTACATCACAAGCAATACCTCACTGAACCTCGCGGGTGTGATCCAGATCCTGATCGAGATCAGTATCTTCTTTGTGATTAGTATAATTCTTTTCAAGTTTGTGATCCCGTGGTTCAAGAGGTTTACTGGTAAATTTGATGACAAGTCAATACCGCTATTCGTAAGCATAGGGTTCATGCTCGCTATGGCCGTGCTTGCTCAGATTCTTCAGCTCACACCAATCATCGGCGCATTCGTGGCTGGAGTGATTATTGGGAACGAGGACGACTATCTCGATATCCACCAAGACTTCGAGCCTATAACGACTTGGATCATCCCATTCTTCTTCCTCTCCATAGGACTACAGGTCAACGCTCAGGAGTTGGCGACTCCGATACTGATTGTCATTGCTGTGGCTCTCACAATCATCTCCATGGCAGCTAAAATGCTCGGAGGAGCAGCTGGTGCCAAGGTATTCGGATTCACATGGGACCAGTCCAAGATCATCGGTTTGGCCATGGCTTCAAGAGGTGAGGTCACATTGATCTTTGCCACACAGGCTTTTGTCCTCGGCTTCTTTAGCTTCGAGCTCTACGGGATCATTATACTCTCAGTGGTCATGACGATAATCCTAAGCGTGCCCATCCTCAAGCACAGAATTACGAATTCCAAGGATATAATAACCTGATTCACGCTCTCTCTCTATCAGTATCAACTTATCACATCTAAGAAAATATAGATATGTCCTCAGAAGTGGATGTAATACCATTCCAATAGAGATGATGTAATATATTTCTATAATAG